>CANNRV010000064.1 GCA_947508145.1 Comamonadaceae bacterium | reverse complement strand
TTTGGGTCCGGCAGACCGCTTGGAGTGGATTGTGGATAAAGGCAACATCAGTGTGGTGCCGGTGCGTGCGCATCCGGTGCAAGCCTTTCGCGGTCAGGGCAAAGGCGGTGCCACGACCAGGCTGCTGGCAGAGCGCAAAGCGGACGCGGCCCGGGAATGAAGCGCTTTTTGCTAGATACATCCGCACTACTCACATTGCGTGATGACGAACCCGGAGCCGACCGGGTGGCGCAAGTGCTGGAATTGGCAATGCAAGGGCAAGCCAAGTGCTTCGGCTGCTTTATAACGCTGATGGAAATTTTCTACCGCGTGTGGCGCGACGAAAACGAAGTGGCAGGCCAACTGGCATACCACCAGTGTTTGGCTCTGCCCATCGAGTGGTTGCACAACACAGACAATATGCTGGTAAGAGCCGCTCAATTCAAAGCTCTCTATCCTTTGTCATTAGCAGACGCATGGATTGCAGCTTGTGCATCTGAACATAGCGCCGTTCTGTTGCACAAAGACCCGGAATTCAAAGCGGTGCCCATCAGCCAAGAGCTGCTGCCGCTCAAAAACAAAAAGATCAGGTAACTTAAGCATCGCCTACTTAGCGCTTCGCAACCATGGAGACGTACTCGTGCTGACCGTCACAACCGTCCAAGCCCAAAACAACTTTGGCAAGCTGATTGATAGCGCCCAGCGCGAGATTGTTTCTGTGACACGTCGTGGCCGCGTTGCCGCCTATGTCATGTCCCCGCAGGTGCTGGAAGACTATATAGACGGACGCATGGCCATGGAAGCCGAAAAAGGAGGCTTTGCCAGTCCAGAAGAAATCCAAGCATTTCTGAACACTTTGCCAAATACCTAATTAAAGACTGACCCATGAATCCTTTATTGTTTTTAAAAATTATTGAATCCAGGAAGAAATACTTCTGATTGACTAAAAAAAGTGCATAAATATGCGTTTTATCCAAATTGGCAACTCAACATGGTGCTTGTGTCCTTCTGAAACGGCCTGTTCATCTTCACACACTAAAGTTAATGACTTTAGTGGTGGCGGCGATTTGGCGACTAATTGAGCATACTCAGAAGCCCATTTAGCATTCATTTCATAGCTCAGTCCGTTTGTAGGTACAAGTTCAATGCTTGCTACAAGTTTGGCAGCTTGTTCGGCTATTTCCTTGTGCAACTGTTTGCGGTCGCTGTAGCCAAAAACCAGGGCCAATAGGCCTAAGGAAGTAATAGCAGTGGCTAGCCAAGGTAACCACTCAACAAAAAAACGGCCCATAAGGGAGGCACCTAGTACAACTGTAATGGACTTGGTTAACTTGTCTAGTAAATCAAAAAAGCGTTGACGCCTACGCTGGTAACGCACTTGCACCCAAGCCTTGTTAAGCACGCCATAGCGTTGAGCCCAGATGGCATCTAGCCGTTGTTCATCATCGGTAACTGAGGATTGTTTGGTGGCTGACATGCCATAAATCTCAAAATTGAAAGTTAGTTATGTCACTTTGGTGGGCGCGGAGGGGCTGGGGGTGGCGAACTGAAGCTGACAGTGGTGTCATTTTTTGAGTTTGGGCTGTTGTTGGGGGTAATCGGTACGCTCGAAAGCGGTGCAATAGCCGTGTCACGGGTGGATTGCGCTGGGGCCGTTGCAGGTGTTGGAGATGGGTTTGGAGATTTTTTATCTGTCATAGTCTGCCTTAAAGGTAAATTATTTGGAACTGTCAATGTCGTCTCGGCAGTTAGCCCAAGATTGACCTGACTCCATAGATGATCTGAAAAGTGCAGATGTTGCAGTATGACCACCTTGACGCATTACAGCGCTCGTCTCGTCAAAGGCGTTAAGTAATGAATATGCTGCCCGATAGCAATTACTAGATTCACCCCACAACTTTGCAGCCCGCTGGGTGAGCTTGTCAATCTCGTTATGCATTGTTGCCCTACTGCCGCCAACACTGTCGCGCAAGATCAATGCATCGCTGGCTTTGTCTTTTAGCCGCCTAAAATCTTGGCCCCATGTTTCGGCTGAAGCCTTATTTTGGGCTGCGCTTGCTAGATTGGCAAAAGCACAAATAAAGATGGCTATCGATATTTTTTTCATCATCTACCTTTCATTTTGTTGATTGGTCTGAGTCGTCTGTGACAACACCACCTAACGTGAGCACACTTGCCAAGTGTCTAGTTGGAATTGAAGTTGAATCACAGAAATTTTTCAAAATACTCTGTGAATACTTTAACGCTGTATATGCGAATTTAATGAGCTATTAAACAATATGAGAAATGCTCAAGTTTGAACTTTAAAACGCATTTATCAAATGCAGGCCTCGCTCAAAGGCAAACCGCTTAATAGCTAAATAACCTTGGCCTCACACCCCGCCAATCACATCCAACAACTGCGTCTCTAAATCAATTTGCGTTTTATTGTGCTGAAGCGCGGGGCCGTCAATCAAAAACGTATCTTCTACACGTTCGCCCAGCGTGCTGACTTTGGCTAACAACACGTTGATGTGGTGATGCGCCAGCACTTGCGCCACGCCATATAACAAACCGGCGCGGTCGGTGGCTGAAATGCTCAGCAACCAGCGCTGTGCTTTTTCATCCGGTTGCAGGCGCACGCGCGGGGCCACGGGGAAACTCTTGACGCGCCGCGAAACACGTCCACCTTTGCGGGCTTGGTGCAAGGGGCCTCCTTGTTCAATCGCTTGCTTCAAACCGTTTTCCACCATGGGCGTGAGTTCGCGGTAATGCACGTTCAACAGGGGCGTGACCACTTGAAACGTGTCCAAGGCGTAACCGTTTTTGGCGGTATGCACTTTGGCATCCAAGATGCTGAACTCTGCCTGGTCAAAGTAACCGCAAATGCGTGCGAACAAATCGGTTTGGTCGGGGGTGTAGACCATCACTTGCAAGCCTTCACCCAGTGGCGACAAACGTGCTTTCACTGTCACGCCTGCTGCTTGGTTTTGCGCTTTGGCCAAGGCCAGCGGTCGGGATAACTGGCGCGTGTGCCAGGCAATATCAGCCGCGTCATGCCGCATGAAGTAGCCCACATCCAAGGTGTCCCACAAATCTTTGTGCGCCTCGAACGGCATGGCATACAGGTTCAAGGTTTCCAGTGCTTCGCGTTTGCGTTGTTCCACCAAAGCATGCGGGTCGTGGGCCTGACCACCGAGCACAGCGGCACTGGCGCGGTACAGGTCTTCCAGCAGTTTGCCTTTCCACGCATTCCACACTTTGGGGCTGGTGCCGCGTATGTCGGCCACTGTCAGCAAATACAAAGCACGCAAATAACGTTCATTGCCCACGCGTTTGGCGAATGCATGAATGACATCCGGGTCGCTCATGTCTTGCTTTTGCGCCACGTGGCTCATGGTCAGGTGGTGCTGAACCAAAAATTCAATCAACTGCTGATCGGCTTTGGCAATGCCATGCTGTCTACAAAACACACGCACTTCGTGCGCGCCCAGCTCAGAGTGATCACCGCCGCGCCCTTTGGCAATGTCGTGGAACAAGGCCGCGACATACAAAATCCAAGGCTGCTCCCAGCCTGCGGCCAGTTGCGAACAAAACGGGTATTCGTGCGCGTGTTCCACAATGAAGAAGCGACGCACATTGCGCAACACCATCAAGATGTGTTGGTCCACGGTGTAGACGTGAAACAAGTCGTGCTGCATTTGGCCAACGATGCGCCTGAACACCCACAGGTAACGCCCGAGTACCGAGGTCTGGTTCATCAAGCGCATCGCGTGCGTGATGCCTTGGGGCGATTGCAAGATGCGCATGAACATGGCCCGGTTGGCCGGGTCGCGCCTGAAGCCCGCATTCATCAAACCTCTGGCGTTGTACAAGGCCCGCAGCGTGCGAGCAGACAAGCCTTTGATGCCCACGGTTTCCTGGTAAATCAAAAACGTTTCCAGAATGGCGTGCGGCTCGCGTTGGTACAAATCGTCATCCACCACTTCCAACATGCCCGACTTGTCTAAGAAACGTGGGTTCAATGCGCGTGGTGGATGCGCTTGTGTTTGTTGGAACAACCAGTCTTCAATGTTCAAGTGAATGATCTGGTTCAACTGCGTCACTGCTTTGGCCGCCCAGTAGTAACGCTTCATCAGGGCTTCGCTGGCTGCGCGGGCGTGCACACCTTCGCCGGTTTGCGGCGCCAGCCCCAGTCCTTCAGACAGTTGGGTTTGCAAATCAAACACCAGCCGGTCTTCGCGGCGTTTGGCGGTCCAATGCAAACGCCAGCGCAACAGCGACAACAGGCTTTCATTGCGTTGCAATTGGCGCAACTCTAAAGCAGTGACCATGCCTTTGTGAAACAAGTCTTTCCAACTGGTGCCCAAGCCGCTGGCCTTGGCCAGCCACAACAGCATTTGCAAATCGCGCAAACCGCCGGGGGATTCTTTGCAATTGGGTTCCAGCGAGTAGGGCGAGTTTTCAAACTTGCTGTGACGCTGGTGCATCTCCAGTGTTTTGCCGGTGAAAAAAGCTTTGGGTTCCAGCTTGGCTAAAAAGGTCTGGTTGAAGTGGTTCATCAAGCCCGGGTCGCCCGTGAGAAAACGGGACTCCAGCATGGCGGTTTGCACCGTGATATCGGCGGCGGCTTCGCTCACGCATTCAGACAAATTGCGCACGCTGGCACCGATTTCCAAACCCGTGTCCCAGCAACTGCCAATGAAAGTTTCTATGCGCGATTTCAAATCCGCGTCATGGTCGGTGTGCAAACCGTCTGGCATCAACACCAGCACATCCACATCCGAATAAGGAAACAAAGCTTGGCGGCCATAGCCGCCGACAGCCACCAGACACATGCTGGCTGGCAACTGGGCTTGATGCCACAAGGCTTTTAAGGTGTCATCGCACAAATCGCTGAGAAGCTTTAGGTGCGCATGCACACGCGAAGCACGCGCAACGCTTTGGTCTGCGGCGCAGTCCGCCAGCAGCTGAGATTTACGTTGTCTGAAATCAGACGCGGCGTGGTTCACGTATCAACACACCGTGGTGGTGACAAAAGAAGGCAAGGGCGGACTGCCGTCGGACAGCGTCAACACTTCGTAACCGGTGGACGTGACCAAAATGGTGTGTTCCCATTGCGCTGACAGCGAATGGTCGCGCGTGATGATGGTCCAGCCGTCGCCCATTTCTTTGATGTCGCGCTTGCCAGCATTGACCATGGGTTCGATGGTGAAGGTCATGCCGGGCTTGAGCTCTTCCAAGGTGCCGGGTTTGCCGTAGTGCAGCACTTGCGGCTCTTCGTGAAACACCTGGCCGATGCCGTGTCCGCAAAACTCGCGCACGATGGAGAAACCATGGCCTTCTGCAAACACTTGAATGGCGTGGCCGATATCGCCCAAACGCGCCCCGGGTTTGACTTTGACAATGCCGTGCCACATGGCTTCATAGGTCAAATGGCACAGGCGTTTGGCGGCAATAGAGCCTTCACCGACGATGAACATGCGGCTGGTGTCGCCATGCCAGCCGTCTTTGATGACGGTGATGTCGATGTTGACGATGTCGCCCTTTTTCAGCACCTTGTCACTCGGTATGCCGTGGCACACCTGGTGGTTGATTGAGGTGCAAATGGATTTGGGGTAGGGGTTGTTGCCGCTGGGGTTGTAGTTCAGGGGGGCGGGGATGGCTTGCTGTACTTGGGTGATGTAGTCAAACGCCAGTTTGTCCAAGTGGTTGGTGGTAACACCGGGCTGCACATGCGGGGTCAGGTAGTCCAGCACTTCGGATGCCAGTTTGCCTGCAATGCGCATGCCTTGAATGCCGTGTTCGTTTTTGTAGGTGATGGTCATCTCCCAATTATCACAGCACGAAGCTGCGGGCCCGGGACGCGTGCAGCGCTGTCGTTAAAATTCCTGAATGACACGCAGTTTTTGTCAGCCGATTAGCCCCCATCCCCACAAGGCCACCCAGTGACCCTTCAGATCAGCAACTTTCAGGGCGGCTCCGCCTTCAGTCCTTTCAAAACCCGCCGTCTGCTCAGCAGACTACAAGCCGAGTGCGACGCGCTGGAGTCCTTGCAAGCCAGCCATGTGTATTTGCTGGCCAGTGAACACAAGCTCAGCACCTCTGACACCCGGCGTTTGGCGCAATTGCTGGACGCACAGCCCGGCCAGGCCTCAGCGCCTGTGGATGCGCAGCACCTGACGGTGGTGGTGTCACCGCGCCAAGGCACGGTCTCGCCTTGGGCCTCCAAAGCCAGCGACATTGCCCGCAACTGCGGTTTTGCGGTGCACCGGCTTGAACGACTGACCGAATACCAACTGGTAGTGCGCAAAGGGGCTGTCGTCACCACAGCGCAACTGCATGCATTGCAAGCGCTGTTACATGACCGCATGACCGAATCTGTTTGGCCTGATCGACATGCCGCTCTGCGTTTATTGCAAGCCCTGCCTGCGGCTGACATGGTGCATGTGGACATATTGAAGCTAGGCAAACAAGCCTTGGTGCAAGCGAATACCGATTACGGCCTGGCACTGGCTGAGGATGAAATTGATTATTTGCTGACGGCTTTCACGCGGCTCAAACGCAACCCAACCGATGCCGAGTTGATGATGTTTGCGCAAGCCAACAGCGAACACTGTAGACACAAAATTTTCAACGCCGACTTCATCATCGACGGCCAAGCCCAATCGCACAGTCTGTTTGGCATGATCCGCCACACGCACAAAACCACCCCGCAGCACACGGTGGTGGCTTATTCGGACAACGCGGCCATCATGCAAGGCTGTGAGGTGGAACGCTTCAGTGCGGCGCTGACCGGTTACATGCCGCGTTACGACAAAAGTACTGGCGTGCAACACATATTGATGAAGGTGGAAACGCACAACCACCCGACGGCTATTTCGCCTTTTCCGGGGGCGGCCACAGGTGCAGGCGGTGAAATTCGCGATGAGGGTGCCACCGGTCGCGGGGCCAAACCCAAGGCCGGCTTGACTGGCTTCAGCGTCTCCAAGCTGTGGGGCAGCAGCATTGGCCAAGCCTCGCACATGGCGTCTGCTTTGCAAATCATGACCGAAGGCCCGCTGGGCGGCGCAGCATTCAACAACGAATTCGGCAGACCGAATTTATTGGGCTATTTCCGCGAATACGAACAAGTGGTCGACGGCGTTCAACGCGGTTACCACAAGCCCATCATGCTGGCCGGTGGCTTGGGCGTGGTGCGCGATGAGCTCACGCACAAGCTGTTGTTTCCTAAGGGCACTTTGTTGATTCAACTCGGCGGCCCGGGCATGCGCATTGGCATGGGTGGCGGCGCGGCCAGTTCGCTGGCCAGTGGCAGCAACGCAGTCGCTCTGGATTTCGATTCGGTGCAACGCGGCAACCCGGAAATTCAACGCCGTGCCCAAGAAGTCATCAACCATTGCAATGCCTTGGGCAAAGACACGCCGATATTGGCTATCCACGACGTAGGCGCTGGCGGCTTGTCGAATGCGTTTCCCGAGTTGGTGAATGACGCGGGTCGTGGTGCGCGTTTTGATTTACGCCATGTTCCTTTGGAAGAAAGCGGTTTGTCGCCCAAAGAAATTTGGAGCAACGAAAGCCAAGAGCGTTATGTGCTGGCGATTGCGCCCGAGTCCTTGGCGCAATTTCAGTTTTTCTGCGAACGCGAGCGTTGTCCGTTCGCGGTGGTGGGTGTCACCACGGATGAGCGACACCTGACGGTGAAGCACACAGACACATCCGACGCAGTGGACATGCCTTTGGAAGTATTGCTGGGCAAGCCGCCCAAAATGACCCGCGATGTCAAACGCTTGTCACGCGCCCAAGAAGCATTCAACACCAACGGCATCAGCCTGCAAGACGCGGTGCTCAAAGTCTTGTCTCATCCCACAGTGGCAAGCAAACGTTTTCTCATCACCATCGGCGACCGCAGCGTGGGCGGCTTGACCCACCGTGACCAAATGGTCGGACCGTGGCAAGTGCCTGTCGCTGATTGCGCCATCACCTTGGCCGATTACAAAGGCGTGGCAGGCGAGGCCATGGCACTGGGCGAACGCACGCCCTTGGCCTCCACCGATGCCGCAGCCTCCGGACGCATGGCAGTGGCTGAAGCCATCACCAATTTGCTGGCTGCACCTTTTCAATTGGAGCGGGTCAAGTTGTCTGCCAATTGGATGGCGGCATGCGGCGAGCCCGGCGAAGACGCGGCTTTGTTTGACACAGTAAAAGCCGTGGGTTTGGAGTTGTGCCCGGCCTTGGGCATTTCGATTCCTGTGGGCAAAGACAGTTTGTCCATGCGCACCCGTTGGCAGGACAACGGACAGTCCATGCAAGTCACTTCACCGGTGAGCTTGATCGTCACCGCCTTTGTCACATTGGACGATGTGCGCGGCAACCTCACACCGCAATTGAATGCAACGCTCGAAGACACCAGCTTGATCTTGATCGACTTAGGTCGTGGCAAACAGCGCATGGGTGGCAGCATCTTGGCGCAATGCCTGGACCAAGCAGGCGGCGCAGTGCCCGACCTGGATGACGCGCAAGACTTGAAACAACTGGTGAACGCCATCAACGCATTGCGTGCCAAATCTTGGCTGCTGGCCTACCACGACCGCAGTGACGGTGGTTTGCTGGCCTGTGTGGCTGAAATGGCGTTTGCCGGTCATGTAGGCGTGGCATTGAATGTGGATTTGCTGGTCACCGAAGGCGACGGCATCAGCGACAGCCGGGCCGACCACGGCGACAGTAAAAATTGGTCGCAACAGGTGAGTGCCCGCCGTGACGAACTCACGCTCAAAGCCTTGTTCAACGAAGAACTCGGCGTGGTGATTCAAGTGCGCACCGATGTGCGTGACCAGACCATGCAATTGCTGCGTCAACACGGTTTATCAGCTTGCAGCCATGTCATTGGCAAAACGCGGCCAGCAACATCCGGCATCAGCAAAGGCGTGGGCGAGCTCAGTGTGTGGCGGGATGCCAAAGAAATTTTCAGCGCGTCTTTGTATGACTTGCACCAAGTGTGGGACAGCGTGAGTTGGAAGATTTGCCGCGAGCGTGACAACCCGCAAACCGCAGACGCGGAACACGCCGCCGCTGGACTGGCAGAAGACCCCGGCTTGCATGTGTTCTTAAGCCCGGGAGCCTTGGACAACGTCGCCGCACCGTATATCAATAAACAACGTCCGCGCGTGGCGGTATTGCGCGAGCAAGGCGTGAACTCGCACGTGGAAATGGCGTATGCGTTCACCGAGGCAGGTTTTGAAGCGTATGACGTGCACATGACCGATTTGCAATCGGGCCGGGCCCATCTGAAAGACTTTCAAGGCTTGGTGGCCTGCGGTGGTTTCAGCTACGGTGACACTTTGGGTGCTGGCAAAGGCTGGGCACGCAGCATCACATTTAACAACGCGCTGTCAGACCAATTCCAAACCTTTTTCCAAAGACAAAACACATTTGCTTTGGGTGTGTGCAACGGTTGCCAAATGTTCGCTGAGTTGGCGGTGCTGATTCCCGGCGCACAAGACTGGCCGCGCTTCACCGACAACCAAAGCGAGCGCTTTGAAGCGCGTTTGTCGCAAGTGCAAGTGCTGGAATCGCCCAGTTTGTTTTTCCAGGGCATGGCGGGTAGCAGATTGCCGATTGCCGTGGCCCATGGTGAAGGCTATGCGAATTTCAGCGAACGCGGCGACCCGCACAAAGTGTTGGCGGCCATGCGCTTTGTTGATCACTTCGGTCAGGCCACCGAAGCCTATCCGTTCAACCCGAATGGCAGTCCCGGCGGCTTGACAGCGGTGACCACCGCCGACGGCAGGTTCACCGCCATGATGCCGCACCCGGAGCGCGTGTTTCGCCAATTGCAATTCAGCTGGACCGATGGCGGCAGCTTTCAAAAGGCCACCGATGCCAGCCCGTGGATGCGCATTTGGCGCAATGCACGCCGTTGGGTAGACTGAGGCCTGTTCAGTGCCACTGCAACGCATAACAAGGATGTACCCATGAGCTTGACCAAAGACCGTGAATTGGCTGATTTGCTCTACAACAGCTATGGCGATATCTCGTTGATATTGGCTGACTTGAGCAGCCTGGC
>CANNRV010000063.1 GCA_947508145.1 Comamonadaceae bacterium | reverse complement strand
TGGCGAGGAGTCGGAGCCTGCGACCGACGAGCCAGGGGCAAGACGCACAGCGGCGGCTTTGTTTGCGCCTGCGGGGATAGAAGCGCCAGATGCGGAGACTGCTTTCGGCGAGGAGTCGGAGCCTGCGACTGACGAACCAGGGGCAAGATGCACAGCGGCGGCTTTGTTTGCGCCTGCGGGGATAGAAGCGCCAGATGCGGAGACTGCTTTCGGCGAGGAGTCGGAGCCTGCGACCGACGAGCCGGGAGCAGTCACCGCATCGGCACCGCCGACCAAAACAACGGATTGCGCAGTCGCCGCATCTGCACCAACACTGACCACCTGTTTGATAGCCAACTGGTACTTCAGCGCAAAAGCAAAATCCCGCTCATCATGCGCCGGCACACCCATCACCGCGCCGTCACCGTAACTCATCAACACATAGTTACCGATCCACACCGCCACCTGCTCGCCCGTCAACGGATGCGTCACCTTCAGACCCGTGTCCCTGCCCACCTTGTCCTTCAACGCCAGTTCCGCCTCCGTGGTGCCACCTGCTTTGCATTCCTCAATGAATGCCGCCAACTCCGGGTTGCCCGCCGCCGCATGCAGCGCCAACGGATGCTCGGGCGCCACCGCGCAAAACGTCACACCCATGATGGTGTCTGCACGCGTGGTGAACACGTACATCCGACCGTCTTGTATCAACTGACCACTGGCGTCCCGAATATCGTGCGTGAACGCAAAACGTACACCCTCAGATTTGCCGATCCAGTTCTCCTGCATCAATCGAACCTTGTCCGGCCAGCCGTTCAACGTGGCTTTGGGGTTACCGATTTGCACATGGTCTAACAACTCTTGTGCGTAATCGGTGATCTTCAGGTAATAGCCGGGAATCTCGCGCTTTTCCACCACCGCGCCAGTGCGCCAACCCTTGCCGTCAATCACCTGCTCATTGGCCAGCACCGTCTGGTCCACCGGGTCCCAGTTCACCACTTGTGTTTTACGGTAGGCAATGCCTTTTTCCAGCATCTTCAAAAACAGCCACTGGTTCCATTTGTAATAACTTGCATCGCAAGTGGCGACTTCGCGCGACCAGTCAATCGCCAGCCCCATGGCCTGCATTTGCTGCTTCATGTAGGCGATGTTTTCGTACGTCCACTTGGCCGGTGGCACGCCATTTTTCAGCGCCGCGTTTTCAGCCGGCAAACCAAATGCGTCCCAGCCCATGGGCATGAGCACGTTAAAGCCCTTCATGCGCAAGTGGCGCGTCAGCATGTCATTGATGGTGTAGTTGCGCACATGGCCCATGTGCAATTTGCCGCTGGGGTAAGGCAACATAGAACAGGCGTAGTACTTAGGGCGCGACTTGTCTTCTGTCACGCGGTAAACGTCAGCCTGTATCCAAGCGGCTTGAACGGCCTTTTCGATAGAAGAAGCCTGGTAATCAGCGTTAGCGCTGCTGGGGTCGGTGTGGGGTGAGGTGTGTTGCATGGGGCTCAATAAGAAACCCCGTGCGCGCTCAGTTGCGCGGTGGCGGGGATATAGCTTGGATTTTAGGCGCAGCAGGGCGCACAGCCAGTGACACGCTGCGTAACTCTGATTTTTGAATTTCTGCCATGACTTCAGCCACTTTGCCGTAAGCCACCGACTGATCAGCCTTGAGCTGAACTTCGGTCGTGTGCGCGGCATGGGCACGCAAACTCAAAGCCGCCGCCAATTGGTTCACGTCCAGGGCTTGTCCGTCGACCATCAATTGCCCGTCGCTGTCCAGCGTGACCTCAATAGGAGCCGCTGTCGCCGATGCAGGTGGCACATCGGCTTGTGGCAATTCCAGATGCAAAGCACTGCTCATCAAAGGGGCGGCGATGATGAAGATCACCAGCAACACCAGCATCACGTCCACCAAAGGTGTGACGTTGATGTCACCCATGGGTGCATGTTTCTGGCGTTGCTCAAATTCACCGAACGACATTGCGGCCCATCAATCTGGCGTATGCGCCCCGCCCTGGGCCAAGGCGCGCAAGTCATAGGCCAGGCCTTCGAGTTCGGCATCCAAGCGGGCCAAGCGACGACCCATCAGGTTATAGGCCATCACTGCGGGAATGGCGACGGCCAGACCCGCTGCCGTCATGACCAAGGCTTCACCTACCGGCTGAGCCACTTTGTCTATGGTGTATTGACCCGCCACGGCCAAATTGGTGAGCGCATGAAAAATACCCCAGACCGTGCCCAGCAAGCCAACAAACGGAGCCGTGGCACCGATGGTGGCCAACAGGTCCTGCCCCCAATGCAATCTGCCTCTGACCGACTGCAAGGCTTCGCGCAAACGCCGGGTCAGTTGGTCTGCCGGGCTGGCATTCAACGCCATGCCTTTGGCGGAGCCTGGCCCGGCTGCCTCCAGCATGGCGACGAACAAAGCGCGTTGGTCAGCCGCCAGCCACTGCGACCGGGCCTGCTCCCAGCTGTTGGCTTGCCAGAACAAGGCTTTGCAATTCGCCAGGTCTTTGACTGCTACTTGCAGTAACCGGGCTTTGTAAAGAATGATGAACCAGCTGGTGACAGACATCACAAACAGCGCAATAGACACAGCCAGACCGATGCTGTCAGTTTGCGCCATCAGTTGTTGCAGGTTCATACAGCTTGCTTGTTTTTCAATCCCAGCACATCGAACATGTCAAACAATCCGTGCTGTTGATGTGCCAGAAAACGCACCGCGCGCAAACTGCCTTGCGCATAGGTGCTGCGGCTGGCGGACTTGTGGGTGATTTCTATGCGTTCACCTTCGGTGGCAAACATCACCGTGTGGTCACCCACAATGTCGCCGCCACGGATGGTGGAAAAACCGATGCTGCCAGCCACACGTTCGCCGGTGTGGCCGTAACGTTCATAAACAGCACAGTCTTTCAATTCACGGCCTTGCGCAGAGGCGATCACTTCGCCCATCTTCAGCGCGGTGCCGGACGGGGCATCCACTTTGTGCTTGTGGTGCGCCTCGGTGATTTCAATGTCGTAGCCGTCGCTCAAGGCTTCGGCCGCCATCTCCAGCAGTTTGAGCGTGACATTCACGCCCACACTCATATTGGGTGCCATGACGATCGCAATGTCACGGCTGGCAGCTTGAATCTCGGCCTTTTGTGCATCAGTGAATCCGGTGGTGCCAATCACCATTTGCACGCCGAGACGGCGGCAGGCGGCCAGATGCGTCATGGTGCCTTCGGGACGGGTGAAATCGATCAACACCTGTGCGTTTTTCAAACCTTGATCCACGTCGCTGGTGATCAATGCGCCGGAACCGGTGCCCAAAAACGCTGCGGCATCTGTGCCCAGCCATGCGTTGCCCGGCATGTCTAAGGCACCGCTCAACTTGGCATCCGGTGCTTGAGAAACCGCTTCAATCAACATGCGGCCCATGCGGCCACTGGCACCTGCAATGGCAATACGACGCGGGTTGGGGGTCGAAGCAGTGGTCATGGCGGTCAGGGGGTTTTGGGTTCAAGCGGAGGGTAAGACTTGCGCTTCACAGTCGCGTCGGGCTCTGTTTCAGCTTCATTGGGTACCGGCGCGTTTTGGCGGAATTTCTCCAGGTCTTGCTCACTGGCTTTCAAATTCGGTACTTTGAGATCATCACGACGCCTGGTAGTGAGCTTTTCAGCGAACTCGGATTCGCTGGGCAGGTCTTCCGCCTCAACCCGGTCAAACACATCATTTTTGAAAAACACGGAGAGTTTGCGCTGTTGCGGTTCTGTTCCCTGGCGCTTGATGGTGAATGCATAGTCCCAACGGTCTGCATGAAACAAGCTGGCGATCAGCGGCGTGCCGAGAATCTCTTTGACTTGCCGACGCGACATGCCAGCACGCAAAGCCTGCACCTGCTCCTTGGAGACAAAATTGCCTTGCACGACTTCCGTGCGGTAGGGGGTCATTTTGCGCATGGCCTTGGCCATCGGGTCTTCTACAAACGAGCATGCCGAAACAGTCAGGATAAACAGTAGACCGCAGCTGCGCGCCAGCAGAGGTTGCAATGGTGTCATGGTGGGAAGTATGCAGGCTATGATGAACCATTGTAACGACGGGGCAACACTTCCTACCCATGGTTGGGAAAGGCATATATGCAGTCCATAGGCGATTTGAAAAACACCGGCCTCAAGGCCACCTTACCGCGCATCACCATTTTGGAGTTGTTTCAAAAAAGCGGGCAGCGCCACATGAGCGCGGAAGATGTTTACCGGCTGGTGCTCAATGAAAGAGCCGACATAGGTTTGGCCACCATTTACCGGGTGTTGATGCAGTTTGAACAAGCCGGTTTATTGACCCGCAGCCAGTTCGAGAGCGGCAAAGCGGTGTATGAGCTCAATGAAGGCCAGCACCACGACCATTTGGTGTGCCTAGATTGCGGTCGGGTAGAAGAGTTTTTTGATGAAGAAATTGAAAAGCGGCAACACGATATTGCCCGCGCCAAAGGCTTTGAGATTGCCGATCATGCACTGAGTTTGTACGCGCATTGTTCGCGCAACCCCTGCCCGTTCAAAAACGCCTAGTCCATCCGGTTGGACTGCATGGCCTCGCGGTGGCGGGCCACAAACCGCTCATAGGTATCAATGCCACGCAATTGCAAAATCGTGTTTCGCACGGCGGCTTCCACCAGCACGGCAATATTGCGACCGGCCACCACTTGAATCACGACTTTGCGCACCGGAATATCCAGCACGTCGTGCGTCAGCGGTTCATGCGGCAAACGGTCGTAATCGCGCTCTAGGATTTCCTTACGCACCAGATGAACAATCAATTTGAGCCGCATTTTCCGGCGCACCGCTGTTTCGCCAAATATCGCCTGTATGTCCAACAAGCCAATGCCACGCACTTCCAACAGGTTTTGCAGCAACACCGGGCAACGGCCTTCAATGGTGTTTTGATTGATCCTGTACAGATCAACCGCATCATCTGCCACCAAGCCATGGCCGCGCGAAATCAACTCCAAGCCCAATTCACTTTTGCCCAGTCCAGATTCGCCGGTGATCAGTACGCCCATTCCCAAAATGTCCATGAACACGCCGTGCAAAGTGGTGCGATCAGCGAAATGCTTAGATAAATACGCACGCAGCAAATCGATGACAAACGAGGCAGATGCAGCCGTGACAAACAGGGGAATGTGCGCTTGCTCGCACATTTTCAGCAGCGCCTCTGTCGGCTCTTGTCCATCGGCCACCACCAGCACCGGCGGCTCCAAAGTGACGATGCGCGCAACACGTCGCTCGCCTACTTGCGGGTCAGCGTGTTGCAAATATTGGATTTCTCTTTCGCCCAGCACTTGCAGCCGGTAGGGGTGTATGTAATTTAAGTGGCCAACCAGATCAGCGCCTGAGCGGGCCATGCGCACCGCGACTTCATCAAAATGGCGTTCTTTGGCGCTTTGGCTGGCGACCCATTGCCAGTCCAGCCTCTCTCTGAAGTCTTCAAACAAAACATCTGCGCTGACAACCGTGGGTTTCAATCTCAGTCAGCTTATGCAGTTTGAAGGGATTGCCAGCCGGCAATCAATTGGTGCAATTGAAGCGCTTCCGTGCAATTTTTGAGTTTGTCGCGCAACACCGCATCGCTGAGCATTTCGGCAATTTCCGAGAGGATTTCTAAATGTTTTTGCGTGGACGCCTCGGGCACCAGCAAGAAAATCATCAGGCTGACAGGTTTTTCGTCCGGGGCATCAAACCCGATCGGGTCAGCTAACAGGAAAACTGCTGCTAAAGGTGATTTCAAGCCTTTGATGCGGCCATGTGGGATGGCCACGCCATAACCCAAACCGGTAGAGCCCAAACGCTCGCGGGCGAACAAGCTGTCGGCCACCATGGCGCGGTTGAGGCCATGCAAATTCTCAAACAGCAAACCGGCTTCCTCGAAAGCACGTTTTTTACTGGTCGCGTCCACCTGCACAAGGGCTTGTGCGGCAGGCAATATGGCAGCGAGTCTGTTCATGATTGGGGGCTGATTATGCACCTAGATTTGATGTCAAGCTAGGGTAAATATTGATTACTTTTAAATTAAGGTTTTTGGCTAAACAAAAACCGCCTGGCTAGCAGGCGGTCCCAGCTTTGGCGTGGACAAGCTTTAATTCAACAGCTCCCGCTTGGCGCTGGCGTGGTGGTGGTCTTGCAAGCGGTCCTTGTGGCGGACCACTTTTCTGTCGAGGATGTCAACCAGTTCGTCGACAGCCGCATACAAGTCTTCATTCGCGCATTCGGCAAACAAATCGCTGCCTTTGACATGGATGTTGCACTCTGCGCGTTGTCGGCCTTCTTTTTCTTTTTGCTTCTCCACCGATAGCAACACACGCACATCGACCACCTGGTCGAAATGCCGCATGACACGGTCGAGTTTTTGAGTGACGTAGCCACGCAACGCAGGCGTGACTTCAAGATGATGACCACTGATCGTTAAATTCATACTCACCCTCCGGACAACCACCTGCTTCAGTCATTCAGGCCGCATGCCTGAACAGCGACAGGGTGTCTCCACTATGCACCCAGTCGCAGAAAAAAGCAATCCGTAATGAATGCTTATGACAGGCTTGCAGTGTGGGTGACTAGGGTTGCAAGCCGGGCGGGCCTTCCGCCGTGTGCAATTTCACATGCTGCGCCAAGGCATAAGCCACAAGAGAGGCAATGATGCCAACCAAGGCACACAACCAGTAATGGGTGACCTGCCCTTGCGCATTGCGCTGAATCAACATGCCGCCAAGCCAGGTGGCCAGGCCCATGGAGACGGATTGCACAGCACCGTTCAAGGACATGAACGTGCCCCTGAACTGCGCTTGTGCGGCTGAGGTCAACAGCGCCATGCCGGGAATCATGCGGGCGTTCATACAGAAGAAGAGACTGGAGGAAACCAGCAGCACCAGCGCTAAGGGAGCGGTTTGCATCAAGGTGGTCACGGTCAAAGGCAGCATGGACAAAAGCAACATGCGCTGAAACATTTTGCGCTTACCCACCCGGTCAGTGAGCACGCCAATCCAACGAGCGGTCAGCAAGGTGACCAAACCGCCGCTCAAATAAATAAAAGGGATTTCAGACGGCAACAGCACTTTGTTCGCCTGCATGTACAAGGTGATGTAAGGAATGACGGTGAAAGCGGCGAACATCATGGCACTGGACAAAGCCAGTGCTCGCCGGTGATTGGGGTCATGCCACACGCCGCGAATCGCGAACAAAACGTTTTGTCCGCGTGCTTGCGCCACATGTTTGTCCAGCTTGGGCAAAGTCACCATGGCCATGGCCCCGACCAGCACACAGACCAAAGACAAGCCTAAAAAACTGCTGTGCCACCCGGCATGGTTGGCCAGAAACAAGCCGCCGGGCACGCCCAACACCGTCGCCAGCGAAAACGAGGTCATCACCAAACCAGTGGCGCGGCCGCGCCGGGCAAACGGAATCACGTCGCCGATGACGGTTTGCGACATGGCCGACAAAATGCCACCGAACATACCGGCGGCCACCCTGGCCAGCATCAACATGCCGTAGGTGGGTGCCATGGCGCAACCCAAGGTGGTCAAAGTGAATAAGACGTAGAGAACGAGTAACAGGCGTTTGCGCTCAAAGCGGTCGACAAACGAAGCGGCCAGCAAGCCTGAAATGCCAGCGGCAAAGGTATAGGCAGACACCAATAATCCGAACTGCGCGTCACTGATGTGATAAAGCGCGGTGAGCTGCGGCCCCAGCGGCATCATGATCATGAAGTCAACCACGTGGGTGAACTGTATGCCTGCCAAGGTCAGCAACAGGGCCAATTCCCGCCGCGGTGTTAATTCAGTGTGCATGTGCTTTGCCAGACAAACCGTCGACTTTACCAGTCATGGCTTGTGTCACAAAGCGGTGCCATAATTCCTCGCATAACAACTTTGAGGATCACTCCTTGGAAACCTACCCTAGTCGGTAGCTTTCGATCCACTGGCAGCAGTCCGGGCGGCATCGAAAGCGTCAACCACCTTTTCACCCGCCCATTCACGCACTGAGATTTGCCATGCTCAATATTTTTTCGCTGGCCAACGGCCGGCTGTTTCAAGAAGAAATTTCATCGTTAGAAGAGCTCTCCCGTTTTCAACCGATTTGGGTTGACCTGGAGTCGCCCACGCCGGAAGAAAAACGCTGGATCAGCCAGCACTTTGATGTGCAGGTTCCAGACGATGCGATGGACGAAGACATTGAAGAGTCCGCGCGTTTTTACGAAGAAGACAACGGTGAACTGCATATCCGCTCTGACTTTTTGATTGCCGATATTGAAGAGCCGCGTGCGGTTCGTGTGGCTTTCATATTGAACCAACACAACGCCTCTTTGAAAAGCCACGGCGTGTTGTTCTCGGTGCACGAAGAAGACTTACCCGTGTTTCGTTTGCTTCGTTTGCGCGCACGCCGTGCGCCCGGCTTGATCGAAGACGCCAAGGATGTGTTGCTGGAGTTGTTTTCAGTCGATGCCGAGTATTCCGCCGATACGCTGGAAGGTATTTACGACGAACTGGAGAAGGTCAGCAAAATGGTGTTGTCCGGCGATGTGAGCGATGAGCTGGCGGGTGAAGTGCTGGCAGAAATCACACGGCAGGAAGACTTGAACGGTCGCATCCGGCGCAACATGATGGACACGCGCCGTGCTTTGAGTTTTGCCATGCGCTTGCGTATGCTCAACACCGAACAGTTTGAAGATGCCAGGCAAATTTTGCGTGACATCGATTCGCTGGACAGCCACACGGCGTTCTTGTTTGACAAGATCAACTTTTTGATGGATGCCACCGTCGGTTTCATCAACATCAGTCAAAACAAAATCATCAAGATTTTCTCGGTGGCCAGCGTGGCCATGCTGCCACCCACATTGGTGGCCAGCATTTACGGCATGAACCTGCAATTCCCCGAATTTGCGCTGCTGGGTAATTGGGCTTATCCGTATGTTGTCGGCCTGATGTTCTTAAGTGCCGCCTTGCCCATGTGGTTCTGCTACAAGCGCGGCTGGTTGCGTTAAGTGCTGCTGAGCTTGGATAACCAAGTGCCCAGCAATGCCAGGGTATAGCGGCTGGCGACTTCGTGGATGAAACGCGAGAAATCGGTAGTAGCCGAGTCATCGGCCCGGTCTGAAATGGTTCGCACCGCGCCAAAAGGCACACCGTAATCCAGACAGACTTGCGCCACCGCTGCGCCCTCCATCTCAACGGCCAATGCCTTGGGTTGGCGCTGTTGCAAACCATTGCTTTCGACAGTGGTGGACACGAAGCGGTCGCCGCTCACCACCAATCCCGCATGTACTTTGGGCGCATGCACATGTAATTCACGCATCACCTCCATGTCTATCCACTGGGCGGGATTTTTCAAAATGTCATGCGCTGCTGCTTGCAAACTTTGGGTCAAATGCACATCAGTGGGGAAATGGGCGCGTCCGTACATGGGCACTTCATAAATGGGAAACAAAGGCGACGCGTCCATGTCGTGCTGCAAAAACTCTGTGGCCACCACCATGTCGCCCACGTTCACACCCGGACCCAAACCACCGGCCACACCAGTGAACACCAACTTGGTCACATCAAACCGCTCGATCAGAGCCGTGGCTGTTGTTGCCGCCGCTACTTTGCCTATGTGTGACAGCGCCAGCACCACCGGCTGCCCGTGCCAGGTGCCGGAGGTGACTTGCCTCGACCCCAGTGTGATGGTGTGGGGGTTTTGTAATGCCTGCTTGAGACCAGCCAATTCCTGCTGCATGGCGCCCACAATAGCGATCGGCTTCATGGGCGCATCCTCATCGATAAAATGGTTTATTCAACGGCCTTGACCATGTCTTCAACCACTTTTTTGGCGTCACCAAACACCATCATGGTTTTGTCCATGTAGAAGAGTTCGTTGTCCAGACCGGCGTAGCCTGCCGCCATGGAGCGTTTGTTGACGATGATGGTTTTGGCTTTGTAGGCTTCCAAAATCGGCATGCCGTAAATCGGGCTGCCCTTGATCATGGCAGCCGGATTGACCACGTCATTCGCGCCCAGAATGATGGCCACATCGGCCTGGCCGAATTCACCGTTGATGTCTTCCATCTCGAACACCTGGTCATAAGGCACCTCGGCCTCGGCCAGCAACACATTCAT
>CANNRV010000062.1 GCA_947508145.1 Comamonadaceae bacterium | reverse complement strand
GATGAAAACGTGGCGGCTGTCGCCACCGAGGAACCGCATATCGCAGCAAAGCCACCGCAGGCCAGCACGGTTGCCACGCCCAAGCCGCCACGCAAATGGCCGATGAAGGCATTGGCCGCGCGAAACAATTCGCGGCTCACGCCTGACACCGAGACAAACGCGCCCATCAACATGAACATGGGAATCACGCCAAAGGTGTAATCGGTGACGGTGCGCATTGAGGTCTGGCCGATCAGTTTCAATGCCGGACCGCTGCCCGCGATGTAGCTGTAGCCGCACACGCCCACCAGGCCCATCGCCATGCCGACCGGCACGCGCAACAGCATGAGGGTGAATAAGGCGACAAAGCCGATGACGGCCACCGCGTCGGGGCTGAGGTTCATCAAGTCCATGTCAGTGCCCCGCGCCAGTAGTAGGGGCCAGTGCTTGCGGGTCGGCGATCAAGCGCCAAGTGCGTATCGCAATCAACAGCACCGCGCACACGTCGCCCATCCAGGCGACGGCGAAAAACGGCCAGGTGGGCAAATTCAAATCGTAGGTTTGCACATGGTCGCGGTAGGTATTGGCCACTTTGTCAAACAGCATGATGGTTTGCACTGTCACCACCAACAACAACACCAAGGTGGCGAATATGTCTATCCAACGTTTAATGCGCGGACTGGCGTGTGTCCACAGCAAATCTACAGTGATATGACCGCCTCTGTAACTGGTGGCGGCAATGCCCCAAAAAATCAGAATGCCCAGCAGCATGCGGCCAAAGTCGTAGCTGTCGGGGATGGAGGTATCGAAGAATTTGCGCAGCATGACGGCGATGAAAATGTTCGCCGCGACGATGCCGACAAACATGGCCGCCAGCCATTCGATGGTGTCAATGATGCGGTCGAACGGGCTTTTGCTGGGCTGGCTCATGTCAGTGTCTTACATCGCAGATTTGTATTTGCTCAGGCTTTGCTGCAGGGCTTTCATCACAGCGGTCGGGTCATCGCCTCGTTTTTTCACTTCGTCTGCCCATTGCTGCCTGACCGGTGCGACGGCGGTTTTCCAAGCGGCGAGTTGGTCCGGGGTGAGCGAGTAAATATCGCGGTTGGCTTTGTCGGCCATCAGCTTGGTGCGACCGCCGATTTCAAAGTCGGCCCATGCCGTGCCGATTTTTTCTGCCCATTCGCTGGTGCAATGGCTGTCCACTGCTTGTTTTTGTGCCGCCGACAAGCTGTTGTATTTGTCTAAGTTCATCACCCAGACAAACGGTGTCACATACAGCGGCACGTCCATGTGGAACTTGACCACTTTGTCGATGCCGAACAAAGTGAGTGAGCCCCAAGGGAAGGTGATGGCATCGGCCACCCCGCGTTCAATCGCGTCGCGTGCTTCAGGTGCGGAGGCTTGCACATTGGTGCCGCCCAGCAAGGTGACCATTTGCCCCACGGTGGATGTGGCGGGGCGCACTTTCATGCCTTTCATGTCGGCGGGCATCACGACTTTTTTGCGTGAATGCAATGCACCCGGGTCGTGTGCAAATGCAAAACAGTATTTGACCTCTTTCATTTCTTTGGCGGCGTAAGCGCGGTACCAGGCATCGATGGCAGCAGAACCGGCTTTGGCATTGCTGATCTCAAACGGCAAAGAGGCTGCGGCAAAAATCGGGAAACGTCCGGGTTGGTAGCCGGGATTCACAAACGCAAAATCGGTCAAACCGTCACGCGCCATGTCGTAATGGTCCATGGCCTTGCCCAGTTGTTCAGATGGAAACAGCGTGGGGTTGATGCTGCCGCCCGAGGCTTTCTTCAAACTCTCTATCCAGGTTTGCACCGCCGGGTTCAACGCATGTTGAGCAGGCACCCAAGTGGAGACACGCATTTGCTGAACTTTGTCTTGCGCTTGACCAAGGGTGTGTAAGCCGAGCAAGCACAAGCCGAACAGATGGAGACGGGCGAATTGAAGCGTGAAAGAGTGGTTCATGGCATGCAATGAAAGAGTTGGCAATCAGTCTCAGAGGATAACCCAGCAGGCAGTCAGGCTTTGTCGGTGTCTGCCCTTGTACAGCCCGGTGTCAATCGGCTTTGCTGCGACCGGCAGAACGTACGAAACGCAGCGGTTGTTCCAGCGGCGTGCGCTTGGCCACGCCCAGCGCGTGCAACTTGCCATCCAAGGCCAAGCCTGCCTCGTCGGTCAATGCGGCTTCGCGGGCTTGGCGCACAGCATCGGCACGCCACTGCGGCGACGGGTTGACGCTCGCAGGTGCCAGGTGTTGCAACAGGTGTTGCAGATTGCGTTTGGCGCGTTCGTTGGTGCTGCCATAGCCTTTGATCAATCGGCCGCACAGGGCTAACTGCAAGCCCAGCCCATGGTCTTCACGCAGGCCGGTGCACACGGCATCCAACCATTGCTGTATGTCGTGTTGTTCCACGGCGAAGCGGCTGCCCAATGGACGCAGCCATTTCAAACCAGCCAGCAATCGCAAGGCGAGCATGCCACTCACCGAATGCGAGCCGATTTTCAAAGGCAAGGACAAAGGCTCGCGGCCTCTCATGACACGCGCTTTGTCAAAGCGCAGCAACGGCGTGGCCAGCCAGTGGGGCAGCAGCGCCGCCAACTCGGGCACGCCGGGTTTGAAATGTTCATACACCCGCAACAGTTCGCCGTCTTGTTGCTTGACTTCCAAGGCCACGCGTTGACTGCGGCTGGCGCGGCTTTTCAAATCCGCGACGCGCACGATGTCATCAAACGCCATCCACAGCGCCAACCAGCGTGCGGCTTCGCGGCTGGCTGAGTAGCCGTTGATATGCAAAGGGTCGATGGCGTTTTCCGCATCCAGCACTTGCTGTAAGCGCTGCACATAACGCATGGCGTAATTGCGGTGTTGGTAATCGCACAGGCGGGCAAAACCCAAAGCGGCGAGTTCTTTCACAGCGGCGGGAAAAACGGTGAGCGCAGGCTCTTCATCTAAAGGCAAAGGCTTGTCAGTATCGTCATCCGCCAGCATGGCTTGCACCGCTTGCGTGCTGCGCACACGTTCAAAGGCGGCTGCAAAACCGCGCAAGCTGGCGGCACTGCTGCCGCCTGTGCCAATGGTGGCTTCGTAATGCGCACGCGCCATGGGGAACAGTCCGCTGGCCGCGATCACACCCAACATGACCGCGCTGACCATGGTGCCTTGTTCTTTGGCCATGGCGGAAAAATCCCAGACCTGCGATTCATGAGAAAACTGTTTCACCAGATCCAGCAAGGGCTGCACATCTAAGCGGCCATCGCCCAGGGGCATGCGCTCAAGCGTGGTCAAACTGCGCGACGATGAACTGAAGACGCGGGTGCGGTCCGCTGACACCATGCCCAGCGAGATTTGCCGCGCGGTCTCCAGCAACTCTGTGGACACCAAAGCGTCTAAGGCACCGGGCACCGGGTTCAAGCTGAACACCGGTTGTTTACCGTTCAATTCGCTCAATGGCGTGGGCAACACTTCAATGTAATAGGTGGTTGCACCCGTGCGTTGCGCCACGCCGGGGATAGACGTGCTTTGCGCCGGGTAGCCTGCACGCCGCGCCGTGTCCATCAGCCATTCGCTGAGCACGCCGCCGCCTTCGCCACCCAAGGCACACACCAACAAGCTGATGGGCTGTGTCATGCGGTTTGCATGGCGCGCACCAGCCTCGTTTGCAAGCCTGCCCACAGGCTTTCAAACAGCCCGGGGTTTTGAACAATTTCTGCTCTGTAAAAACTCGGGCACAGCGTGGCCGCGTGCGCGTTTTCGCCGCACAAACCGCAGCCAACGCAGCCATCAATGACAGTAGCCACCGGGTCGACTTTCAGCGGGTCCGGGTTGTCTTTGAGAGTGAGTGTGGGGCAACCGGACAAGCGTATGCAGGCATGGTCGCCGTTGCACACGTCCTCGTCCACGCCGTATTTCACGCGAACGACGCGCTTGCCTTTTTTCAACAGCGATTGAATCCAAGGTTTGATGCGGCGCTGGCGCTCGAGCTGGCATTCGCCCTCGGCGATGATGACTTTCAAGCCGTTGAACTCAGACGTAAACGCTTCTTTCAGCAAAGCTTTGACATGCGCGACTTCATAGGTGTGCACCGTCTTCAACCATTGCACACCCAGGCCTTGCAACGTGGACTCGATCGTCATGTTCGTGTGCGACAAGCTCGTGTGCTTATCGGCAGCAGCTTGCTTTTCTGCTTCCATCGGTGTCGAGATGATGTCTTGCGTGCCGGTCGCTGAGGTGTAGCCGTTTTTGAATATCAGTAGCACCGCGTCGTCGCCGTTGAACAAAGCACTTTGCACACCAGTGAGCAAGCCGTTGTGCCAGAAACCACCGTCACCCATGATGGCCAGCGTGCGTCTTTGCATCATGGGAGACACACCGGCGCGGCTCGCCAAACTCATGCCGTAACCCAGTATCGAATGCCCGGTGGAAAACGGTTCGAACGTGCCTAAAGCGTGACAGCCGATGTCGGCGGCGATATGCAAATCGCCTATCTCTTGTTGCACCAGTTTCAATGCAGAAAACACCGGGCGCTCCGGGCAACCTATGCAAAAGCCGGGTGGACGTGCGGGCAGGGCTTGACCCAAAGCACGGGCCACATCGGCGCGGCGTTGCTGCAAATCCAATGACCACTGTTGACCGGTTTGTGCGGTATCGGCGGACACGTACTTGGCGATGAAAGGCGACAAGCCACTGGTGATGGCTTCGACGTTGTATTCACCCGCGCCGGGCAACAGGTCTTTGCCGTGCAAGGGTGTGTTGATGCCACGTCGTCTCAATTGCGTGGCGATGTCTTGTTCTATGTATTCGGGTTGGCCTTCTTCCACCACCAGCACAGCGCGTTTGCCTTGGCAAAAATCCGCAATCTGCTCAGGCACCAGCGGGTAGGTGACGTTCAGCACCAGCATGGGTATGTCGGATTCACCAAAGGCATTTGCCAGCCCCAGCAATTGCAGGCTGCGCAGCAAGCTGTTGTACAAACCGCCTTGCACGATCAAACCTAAATCAGCGTGTTGATTGCCCGGCATCAACTCGTTCAAACCGTGTTTGACGATGTAGTCACGCGCCGCCGGAATGCGTTCTTCGAGCTTGCGCTTTTCTTGTTTGAAGGTGACCGGCGGATGCGCCAAGCGCATGTAATCGAACTTCGCCGGTTCTGCCATCAAGTGCCGCGTCGACACCGCCGGTGCGCGGTTGGTTTTGGCGACGAAACTGCCGCGCACATGGCAGGCGCGTATGCGCAACTCCAAGATGCAAGGCATGTTCGATGCTTCGGACAAAGCGAAACCGTGCTCCACCATGTCCACCATGCGGCTTAAATCCGGACGCGGGTCGAGCAAACACAATGTGCTTTTCAGCGCATACGCATGGGTGCGTTCTTGAATGACGGAGGCACCTTCGCCATAGTCTTCGCCGACCACGATGAGTGCGCCGCCGACCACGCCGGGCGAAGCCAGATTCGACAAAGCATCAGACGCGACGTTCGTGCCGACTATGGATTTCCAAGTGACCGCGCCGCGCAAGGGGTAATGGATGCTGGCACCCAACATGGCCGCCGCTGAGGCTTCGTTGGAACAGGCTTCGACATGCACACCGAGTTCTTGCATCAGCGGTTTGGCCTGCACCATCACATCTAATAAATGCGACACCGGTGCGCCTTGGTAGCCGCCGACATAGGCTACGCCAGATTGCAACAAGGCTTTGGTGACCGCCAATATGCCTTCGCCATGAAACCGCTCTCCATCCTTTAATCGCAGTGATTGGATTTCTTCAACAAATGATACTTCCAAATCAGAACTCCTTGTGGATGGCAGACTGCGAAGACGGCATGCTGCAGCGCTTGATCATAGAAGACACAGCTGCGTGTTAGATTTGCCGCATGACTTCTTCACTCCCTACACCACCACCCCGATTGACTTCTTTGGCCCACGGCGGCGGCTGCGGCTGCAAGATCGCGCCCGGCGTGCTGCGCGACATCCTCTCGAACATGAAAGGCTTTGCGCTGCCGCCGCAATTGCTGGTTGGTATTGACACCGCTGACGATGCGGCGGTGTATTTGCTGAATGACCAGCAAGCCCTGATTGCCACCACAGACTTTTTCATGCCGGTGGTGGACGACCCGTTTGACTTCGGCCGCATCGCCGCCACCAACGCCATCAGCGATGTCTATGCCATGGGCGGCACACCTATTTTTGCTTTGGCGCTGGTCGGCATGCCTATCAATGTGCTCAGCACCGAAACCATAGGACAGATATTGGCTGGCGGACAAAGCGTATGCCAGGCCGCAGGCATTCCCATCGCAGGCGGCCACAGCATTGATTCGGTAGAGCCGATTTACGGTTTGGTGGTGCTGGGCTTGGCGCACCCGAGCCGCATCAAGCGCAATGCCTCAGCGCAGGCAGGTGACGTATTGGTGCTGGGCAAACCGCTGGGCGTGGGCGTGCTGTCTGCTGCATTGAAAAAAGAACAGCTGTTGACGCAAGGCTATGCGCAAATGATCGCCACCACCACGCGCTTGAACACGCCCGGCCCGGAGCTGGCAGCGATAGACGGCGTGCATGCCATGACCGATGTCACTGGCTTTGGCCTAGCCGGTCATGCGCTGGAGTTGGCGCGTGGCTCGGGTGTGGATGTGCATATCGCTTGGTCGCAAGTGCCCTTGCTGGATGGTGTGCGCGAATTGGCGCAACAAGGCCACATCACCGGCGCATCTGCACGCAACTGGAGCGGTTACGGCGCGGACGTGCAATTGCCCGCCAGCGGTTTTGATGCGATTGACCAGGCTTTGTTGACTGACCCGCAAACCAGCGGCGGCTTGCTGGTCAGTTGTGCGCCTGAATCACTTGATGCCGTGATGGCGGTGTTTGAGCGACACGGGTTTGCGCAGGCGGCGGTGGTGGGTGAAGTGGCTGCGAAAGCGGGTCAACGCCCGGGCTTAAAAATTTCCAATTAACTATTTATCAAAGCTCAGTCCGCATACCCAGGATTGACCCGGTCCAGCACCCGCATCATGGCTTCGAAATAAAGACGTTCGCGCTCGGCAATCGGGTGGCGGTCGTTGGGTGCGCGTTGCAGCACTTCAGCAATCACGGCTTCGCTCATGACTTCCAGCGGTTCGCCGCTGGCCATGGCCAGCATCTGGGTCTGGCAGGCTTTCTCTAATTTGTACAAACGGCGGTAGGCTTGCGCCACCGTGTTGCCCACGGTCACCACACCGTGGTTCTTCAAAAACATGACTTGCTTGTCTTGAAGCAAACCAGCCAATCGCTCACCTTCATCCATGGTTTTGGCCAGACCGCTGTAGTGGTCGTCGTAAGCAATCCGGTTGTGGAAAAACGCTGCTGTTTGGCTGGCCGCGACCAGGCGGTTGTTTTTCAGCATGTTCAAGGCAGTGGCCCAGGGCTGGTGGGTGTGCAACACCACTTTGGCGCCGGTGATGCGGTGCAGCGGCGCGTGTATGCATTGCGCCGACAGCTCGACCACACCATGGCCTTCCAGCGTTTCGCCCGCATCGTTGAACACAATGATGTCGCTGGCGCGTGCCTCGGACCAATGCAAACCGTAAGGCAACAGCAAATATTGGTCGGTACGGCCCGGAACGATCATGGTGAAGTGGTTGTCAATGCCTTCTTCCAAGCCGTCGAGTACCGCCAAACGCAGCGCGGCGGCCAGGTGGACTTTGGCTTGCCAAACCGGATCGGTGGCAGCGGAGGTGGGGAGGTTGTGGACCGACATGGCTGACTTCCTGGTTGCGGTAATTCGACTGGCAAGAATAACTGAAGTCAATGCGCGGGCAGTTAAGGTTTTGCCAGCGCTTTGTCCGCCAACGCCTTCTCTGCTTCCACTTTCAACGCAAACTCAGCCCGCAAAGCTCGCAGTTTTTCGCGCGGGTCTTCGCGGGTGGTGGCTTGTTCCAGCGACATCTCCGCAATAAAGCGACTTGGCATGGCGTTCACCATCTCGCGGCCTTTTTTGCGCCGCTTGCTCCAGCTCACCACCAGACTGCGTTGGGCACGTGTGATGCCCACATACATCAGCCTGCGTTCTTCCTGGATGCGCGTGAGGTTCATCGCATCTTGTTGCAGGCTGACGCCGTCTTCTTCCGGCTTGAACGGCAACAGGCCTTCGTTGACACCGGCCAACACCACGTGCGGCCATTCCAAACCCTTGGCCGCATGCAAGGTGGACAAGGTGACCACATCCTGGTCTTTCTCGCGCTCGCTCAAGGTGGACAACAGGGCAATGGTTTGCGCGACCTCAAGCAGTGACTTGCTTTCGCTGGCGAGGCTGACACCGGCGGTGTCGTCAATCTCGCCGCCGCAGCGCTTGGCCATCCAGTCGACAAAATCCAGCACATTCGTCCAACGCGCCGCCGCCAGTTTTTCGCTGTCTTCGCCGTCGTACAAATGCTTTTCGTAATCGATGTCTTTCAGCCATTGCAACAGCAAAGCCAGCGCGGCTTCACTGCCTTGCGTGTGTTTGGCGCGGTATTGCAAATCGTTGACTTCATTGCCAAAGGCTTGCAGGCTGTCTACCGCGCGTTGCGGCAGCACGCTGATGAGTGAATGGCTGAACACCGCTTCGAACATGCTGATGCGGTATTGGCTGGCAAATTCACCCAGCTTTTGCAGGGTGGTGTGGCCTATGCCGCGTTTGGGCGTGGTGACGCAGCGCAAAAACGCCGGGTCGTCGTCGTTGTTCACCCACAGGCGCAGCCAGGCGCAAAGATCGCGAATTTCAGCGCGGTCGAAAAAGCTTTGGCCGCCCGAGACTTTGTACGGAATCGCGGCTTTGCGAAACGCTTGCTCCAGCACACGTGACTGGTGGTTGGCGCGGTACAGCACCGCGAAATGTTTCCAGTCGCGCCAATGGCTCAAGCCCGCGCCGGTGTCGTTGCCTGCCCTCAAACTTTGTATGCGCAGCACGATGCGCTCGGCTTCATGCTCTTCGTTGTCCGCGTCAGACAAACGCACCGGTTCGCCGGGCCCGAGTTCGGAGAACAGTTTTTTCGGATAGAGCTTGGGGTTAGGGCCGATGACGTTATTGGCCGCTTGAAGAATAGCGCCGGTGGAGCGGTAGTTTTGTTCCAGCTTCACCACTTTGAGTTCAGGAAAATCGATGGGCAGCTTTTGCAAATTGTCCAGGGTGGCACCGCGCCAGCCGTAAATCGACTGGTCATCGTCGCCCACCGCCGTGAAGCGGGCCCGCTCGCCGACCAGCAGTTTGAGCATCTCGTATTGCGTGGCATTGGTGTCCTGGTATTCGTCCACCAGCACATGGCCCATTTGCTGTTGCCATTGCAAACGCACGTCCTCGTGTTGTTGCAGCAGTTTCAGTGGCAAGCCAATCAGGTCATCAAAGTCCACGCTTTGGTAAGCGGTGAGGCGTTCTTCGTAACGCGCCATGATGCGTGCGGTGATGCGTTCGTTGTCATTGCTGGCTTGGGCTTCTGCCATGGCCGCGTTCAGCCCTTGGTTTTTCCACAGGCTGATGGCCCATTGCCATTTGCGTGCGGTGGCCAGGTCCGAGCTGCCACCGGCATCTTTCAAAATCGAGGTCACATCGTCGGTGTCGAGGATGCTGAAATTTTTCTTCAAGCCCAGCACGTCGCCGTTTTGCCGCAGCATGCGCACGCCTAAAGCGTGGAAAGTGCAAATCAACACTTTTTGTGCCTCGCGCCCCACCAGCTGCTTGGCGCGTTCGCGCATTTCAGCGGCGGCTTTGTTCGTGAAGGTGATGGCGGCGATGCGCTCCGGGGCCAGCCCGAGTTGAATCAGGTGCGCGATTTTGTGGGTGATGACCCGCGTCTTGCCGGAACCGGCACCGGCCAGCACCAGACACGGGCCTTGCACATGGTGGACCGCTTCGAGCTGAGGAAGATTGAGTTGCGCAGACATGCAGGCGAGGGGCCTAAGTGAAAGAGGAGAGCCAAACGGGCAAAGCCGCTGATCATAGCGATGACAATAGCTGCCATGCTGAATATTCTGACCGTGACTTTCCCTTTTTTCGCGCTGGTGCTCGCCGGTTATGTGGCGGCACGGCGCGGCTGGCTGCCGCTGGTGGCGATTCCCGGTCTCAATACCTTTGTGCTGTATTTCGCCCTGCCGTGCATGTTGTTTCGCTTTGGTGCGAATACGCCGATGACGCAATTGTTCGATCCGTCTGTGGCTTTGATGTATGCCATCAGCGCCACCTGCATGTTGAGCCTGGGATTTTGTATACAACGACTGGCGGGTCACAGCTGGAATGACTCGGCCTTTGGCACCATGGCAGTGGCTTT
>CANNRV010000061.1 GCA_947508145.1 Comamonadaceae bacterium | reverse complement strand
GGCCGACCATTTGCAGTTGCGCGGTGCCATCCTGATTGATGAAGGCGCGGTTGGCAAGCTCACGCGCGAAGGCAAAAGCCTGTTGCCCATAGGCATGCACAGCGTCAAAGGTGAGTTTTCGCGCGGCGATGTGATTGCCATTTGCGATCAGCAAGGCGTAGAGCTGGCACGTGGTCTGGCCAATTACGCCAGCGCCGAATGCCGCTTGCTGTGCAAAAAATCGTCCAGCGAGATTGAAAAATCACTCGGCTATGTGGCCGAGTCTGAGATAGTACATCGCGACAATCTGGTGCTGACCCGATAGCGTCTGCCTGACGCACTGCTTGCTTTATTCGACAGGCGGCACCTGCCCGGAATGGTCTGCCGAACGCAGCCCCTGACGCAAAAATGAACCGCGCTGTTCTTGCCTTGGCAGATAGCGAGACAACTCGGTCAATGCCATCTCATACACACCACGTTTGAACTCGACGACCGATTCCAGCGGCACCCAGTATTCGTTCCAACGCCAGGCATCAAACTCCGGGTGGGTGCTGGCACGCAGATTCAGCGCGTGGTCCGGCACCACCAGTTGCAGCAAAAACCAGATTTGTTTTTGCCCTTTGTAATGGCCGCGCGCATCCTTGCGGATATAGCGGTCCGGCACTTCATAACGCAACCAGTCGCGGGTTCGGGCCACGATGCGAACCTGATCAGGCAACAGTCCCACTTCCTCCTGCAATTCCCTGAACAAAGCCTGCTCCGGGGTTTCACCCCGGTCAATGCCGCCTTGCGGAAACTGCCAGCTGTGGGTGCGGATGCGCTTGCCCCAAAACACCTGGTTCTTCTGGTTGAGCAGAATGATGCCGACGTTCGGCCGAAAGCCGTCACGGTCAAGCATAATCAAACCTCAAAAATTTCAACTGAGGCCATTATGCACAGCATCCGGCTGGCATCAATACGCCGATAGGTTTCACCCCTCAATTAATGCCACCCAGTTGGCGCTCACTGTTGCCCATGAAAGCTTCCCAGTTCCTGATTTCCACCCTCAAAGAGGCCCCGGCTGACGCCGAAGTCGCCAGCCACCAATTGATGATGCGTGCAGGCATGATCAAAAAACTGGGCGCTGGCATTTACACCTACATGCCCATGGGCTTGCGCGTCATCCGCAAAGTGGAAGCCATCGTGCGCGAGGAAATGAACCGCGCATCCGCCATCGAGCTGACCATGCCGGTGGTGCAACCCGCCGAGCTGTGGCAAGAGACCGGGCGCTTCGAAAAAATGGGCCCTGAGCTGCTGCGCATCAAAGACCGGCATGACCGCGACTTCGTAGTGCAGCCCACCAGCGAAGAGGTGGTGACTGACATTGCTCGCCAGGAATTGCGCAGCTACAAACAGCTGCCGAAAAATTTCTACCAGATACAAACCAAATTTCGTGACGAGCGCCGCCCGCGTTTCGGTTTGATGCGCGGACGCGAGTTCATCATGAAAGACGCGTACAGCTTTGACCGCGACGCGGCCTCGGCGCACATCAGTTACCAAAGCATGGCGCAGGCGTACCGCCGCATATTTGACCGCTTCGGCTTGCGTTACCGCGCGGTGGCGGCTGACAGCGGTGCCATCGGTGGTGACCTGAGCGAAGAGTTTCAAGTGATTGCGGCTACTGGCGAAGACGCCATCGTGTATTGCCCGAACAGTGATTACGCGGCCAATATGGAAAAAGCCCAGGCGCTGGCCCCGGCACAGCCGCGCGGCGCAGCCACATCGGCTTGCACGCTGACACCGACGCCGGGCAAAAGCACTTGCGAAGACGTGGCCGAATTGTTGGGCGTGCCGCTGCAAACCACGGTGAAATCGCTGGTCTTGGCGACAGACGACACCAATGACAAAGGCGAAATTGTCAAAAGCCAAGTGTGGTTGTTGTTAGTGCGCGGCGACCATGACATGAACGAAGTCAAAGTCGGCAAGCTGCCCGGGTTTGAGAAGGGCTTTCGGTTTGCCACGCTGACTGAAATTGATGAACATTTCGGCTGCAAGCCCGGTTACTTAGGGCCACTGAAACTGCACAAGCCATTGAAAATCGTGGCCGACCGCGACGTGGCAGTGATGAGCAACTGGATTTGCGGCGCGAACCAGCCTGACCACCACATCACCGGGGTCAACTGGGGCCGCGATCTGCCCGAACCCGACATGGTGGCCGACATGCGCAACGTGGTCGAAGGCGATGCTTCACCCGACGGCAAAGGAACGCTGGCGATTGAGCGCGGCATTGAAGTCGGCCATATTTTTTACCTGGGCACCAAATACAGCGCGGCTATGAACGCCACGTTTTTGGCTGAAGACGGCAAGCCCCGGCATTTCGAAATGGGTTGTTACGGCATAGGCATCACGCGCTTGCCTGCTGCGGCCATCGAACAAAACCACGATGCCAAAGGAATCATCTGGCCGGACGCGCTGGCGCCGTTCACCGTGGTGGTTTGCCCCATCGGACCGGACCGCAGCCCTGAAGTGAAAGCAGCCGCTGAAGGCTTGTATGCCGAGTTGCTGCAAGCTGGTGTCGACGTGATGCTGGACGACCGGGGCGAGCGCCCCGGCGCGATGTTTGCCGACTGGGAGTTGATTGGCGTGCCGCACCGGGTCACCATCGGCGACCGGGGCCTGAAAGAAGGCCAGGTGGAATACCAACACCGCAGAGATGCCGAGCCGACCAAGGTGGCGCTAGCGGAGGTGGCGGGAATGATCAAGGATAAGTTGGCAGCCTGAAGCAGCTTTTTGGGACGTTTCTTATACACTTTTTGTATTGCATCCTTGCAATTTATGCATGTAGATGCTTAAAATGCAAGGATGTTAGGCCGCCGCTTACTTAATCATCTCCGCCAAGACTTAACCGAATACCCTGCTGTTGCCTTGTTGGGCCCGCGCCAGGCCGGTAAAACCACCGTTGCCCACCAACTCGCGCAGCCAGAAAGCAGCGTGTATTTGGACATGGAGTCCGAGCTTGATCGGTCCAAACTCAGTTCACCGGAGCTGTACTTGGGCGAACGGCTGGACCACTTGGTCGTCATAGACGAGGTACATCGGGTCCCCGGCTTGTTTCCGGTACTGCGTGGCCTGATAGATCGCTCTAGGCGCGAAGGTCGCCGCAACGGGCTCTACCTGCTGTTAGGTTCGGCCTCGCTGGATTTGCTGCAACAAGCAGGAGAGAGCCTGGCGGGGCGAATTGCCTACCGCGAACTCACCCCGTTTCACGCGTTGGAGCTTGCCGATAGCGAACTCAGCCGTTTGTGGCTGCGAGGAGGTTTTCCAGACAGTCACTTAGCTCAGACATCTAGCGCAAGTTTTCGTTGGCGACAGGATTTCATTCGCACCTATGCGGAGCGTGACATCCCGCAATTGGGCGGGCGTGTGGGTACGGACGCGGTGCGTCGGTTATGGGGCATGCTGGCGCACCAACAAGGCGGTTTGTTCAATGCGTCTGTGCTGGCGCGCAGTCTGGCGCTGGATACCCGCACTGTCAACCGCTATGTCGATTTGCTGGTACAGATGTTTGTACTGCGTCGCCTTGAGCCTTGGAACGCGAACCTGGGCAAGCGCTTGACCAAATCGCCCAAACTGTATGTGCGAGACAGCGGCTTGCTGCACGCGCTGCTGGGCTTGTCTGAAGAAGAAACGCTGCTCGGTCACCCGGCAGTGGGGCCCAGCTGGGAAGGATTTGTGCTGGAAAACCTGATCACGGCTGCCGGCCCCAATGCCAGCGCCTATTTCTACCGCACCAGTGCAGGCGCAGAAATTGATTTGTTGTTGCAGTGGCCCGGTGGTGAAACTTGGGCCATTGAAGTCAAACGCAGTCTGTCACCCAAGCTTGAGCGCGGTTTTTATCTTGCATGCGAAGACCTCAAACCCGGTCGCCAATGCGTGGTGTACCCCGGGGTAGACAGCTTTCCCTTGGGGCCAACCACTGAGGCTGTGCCACTGGGGGAATTGTGTCGGCAGCTGGCGCGACATGCCGTGTAATACCCTTTTCGGCTGGTTTACAAAACACCAAGGCCCTTAGCGTTTTCACGCCAAAGCTTGGCAACATTGATCGCCTAAACTAGTCAGTCAAATAGTCAGCTGGAGGTTTGTATGAACATGCCCACTTGGCCGGTGCAAGATGCCAAAGCCCGTTTCAGTGAATTGCTCGACACCTGCATGGCCCAAGGTCCGCAAATGGTGACCAAGCGCGGCGCCGAAGCAGCGGTCTTGGTGCCCGTGGCGCAGTGGCGTCACATGCAAACCCTCGCTCGTCCCAGCTTGAAAGCCTTGCTGATGTCAGACCAAGGCAGGGGCGAAATGGTGTTGCCTGAGCGCGGGGTTGACCCCTATCGACCTGCAGTGGCTAGGGAGTAAGCCTTGTATTTGCTCGATACCAATGTGGTTTCCGAACTGCGCAGACCCAAACCACATGGGGCGGTTCTGGCGTGGTTGATGTCGGTCAATGACCAAGCCTTGTTTTTATCCGCCTTCAGTTTGGCTGAAATTCAGCGTGGTATTGAAATCACCCGTCAACAAGATGTCGCTAAGGCGCAAAGCATGGAACTGTGGCTGGACCAGTTGGCTGAATCGTTTGAGGTCTTGACATTGGATGCTGTCGTTCTGCGTGAATGGGCACGGATGATGCATAGGCGCTCCAACACCTTGAGCGAAGATGCCATGTTGGCGGCCACAGCAAAGGTAAACGGCTTGCAGATGGTCACGAGAAACGTCTCAGACTTTGAGGCCTTAGGACTGGTTTGCCTCAACCCATTCAATTTCAAAAGTGTCTGAGCCCCTAAGAAACTTAATTTTTGCCATACTGTGTTTGTTGGCTGCTTCAGTAGACGCTGGCCAGCAACGCGAAGAACACCTGGCCGACTCGGTGCGCGGTGCGCTCAGCGTGGCGGTGGCAGGCTTGCCGCCGCCCGAGCCGTATTTGCCCACCGCCGCCGACAAGTTAGCTTATGAGCAATGGCTGCAAAACAATTTGCAGCGACTGCCCTTGCGTATCAAACAAATGCATGGTGCAGCCGGTTTGCCGGAGTTGGGCTCGCCGGAGTTGCAGCGATTGTTTTTGCAAACTGTTTGGTACGAGAGCCGCCGCGCCGCGCTGGAACCGTCATTGGTGCTGGGTTTGATACAGGTAGAAAGCGGGTTTCGCAAATTCGCCGTCAGCAGCGCCGGGGCCATGGGGGTCATGCAAGTCATGCCGTTTTGGCCGCGCATGCTGGGCCAGGGTGAACCGGCGGTGCTGTTTCAGTGGCAGGCGAATTTGCGTTTCGGTTGCGTCATCCTGCGGCATTATTTGAAGCTGGAAGACGGGAATATTCACATGGCGCTGGGCCGCTACAACGGCAGCCGGGGCCAAAGCGCGTATCCGAATGCCGTGCTGGCCGCACAGCAGCGCTGGCAGCCTTGATAAGTGATGGATTGAGTGGGCTGGTCACAGCCCGGGGGCTTAGCTACCCAGTACTTTGGTGAGTTCGCCGGATTCGTACATCTCGGTCATGATGTCCGAGCCGCCGATGAATTCGCCTTTGACATACAGCTGGGGGATGGTGGGCCAGTTGCTGTATTCCTTGATGCCTTGTCGTATGTCGGCATCGTCCAGCACATTGATGGTGGTCAGGGTTTTGGTGTCCACACCGCTGGCTTTGAGCAACTGAATAGCGCGTCCGGAAAAACCACACATGGGGAAATTGGCATTGCCTTTCATGAACAACACGATGTCGTTGTCTTTGACCAGTTGGTCGATACGTTGCTGAACATCACTCATAAGAACTCCCTGAATTGCAAAAATGCTGAATGGCCGGATTATTTCACTTCCGGACGCATACCCCCGCTGCAACGCGCGATGCCCGCGAGGTCGTTGCGGCTTTGCACCTGTGTGAAACCTTTCTCAAGCAGTAATTCGCGCACCGCCGTCGCCTGGTCGTAGCCGTGTTCGAGCAGCAACCAACCACCGGGCACCAGATACGACGTGGCATGGGCAATGATGGCCTGCAAATCGTTCAGGCCTTGCGGGCCGCTGACCAAGGCACTTTGCGGTTCATGCACCAAGCCTGGCAAATGCGGGTCGCCTTGGGCGATGTAAGGCGGGTTGGAGACGATCAGCTCAAAACTGCCTTGTACTTGCGCGAACCAATCGCTTTGCGTGAAAGCCACTTCCAATTGCAAACGCTGTGCATTCGCTTGCGCCACCGCCAAGGCATCAGCGCTTTGGTCCACCGCATGCACTGTCCAAGAAGGACGCTTGTGTTTTAAAGCCAGGGCCACCGCGCCGCTGCCGGTGCCTAAATCCAGCACCCGGGCTTGCTGCAGGTCGAGCGACAAGGCCCAATCGACCAAAGTTTCGGTGTCGGCACGCGGCACCAGCACATCGGGGGTCACTTGCAAATCCAGACCGTGAAACGCCTGTTGGCCGGTCAGGTAGGCGAGAGGCAGGTTGTCCAGCAGGTGTTCCAGCCCTTGTTGAAATTGCGTCTGCTGATCGCTGCTCAGTTCCAGCGCATCATTCAACAGCAACCAGGCGCGGTCATACAAGGGACGCTGCATCACATGCAGCAACAGGGTTTGCGCCTCCAGCCCATCAATGTCCAGCGTTCGCGCTTGGGCAAGCGCCTGGGAAATCTTATTCATTGGGTGGTGCAAATTTGGGGCATTTAAACGGCATCTTCCAAGGCCGCCAGTTGTTGCGCGGCTTCATAGGCTTGCAAGGCTTCGACCACATCACTTAAATCGCCTTCCATGATGGCCAGCAGTTTGTACAAAGTGAGGTTGATGCGGTGGTCGGTGAAGCGGCCTTGCGGGAAGTTGTAGGTGCGGATGCGGTCGCTGCGGTCGCCGCTGCCGATCAGGCTTTTGCGTTCGGCCGCGTCTTTGGCGGCGCGCTCGCTGCGGTCTTTTTCGTGTATGCGTGCAGTCAGCACGCGCAAGGCTTGTGCTTTGTTGCTGTGCTGGCTGCGTCCGTCCTGGCATTCGGCGACGATGCCGGTGGGCAAATGCGTGATGCGCACAGCTGAGTCGGTTTTGTTGATGTGCTGACCGCCAGCACCGCTGGCGCGGAAGGTATCTATGCGCAAATCGGACGGGTTGATTTTGATGGCTTCGGCTTCGTCCGGTTCGGCCAACACTGCCACCGTGCAGGCGCTGGTGTGAATGCGTCCCTGGGTTTCGGTGACCGGCACGCGCTGCACCCGGTGGCCGCCGGATTCGAACTTGAGGCAGCCGTAAACACTGTTGCCTTCAATGCGTATCACCACTTCCTTGTAGCCGCCCAATTCGCTGGGCGACTCGCTGACCACTTCCACCCGCCAGCCGCGTTCGGCGCAAAACCGGGTGTACATGCGCAGCAAATCACCGGCGAACAAAGTGGATTCATCGCCGCCCGTGCCAGCGCGGATTTCCAGAAACGCATTGCGTGCGTCGTCCGGGTCTTTGGGCAGCAGCATGCGTTGCAATTGCGCTTGCAAGGCCTCGAGTTGAGTAGCGGCAGAGGCGATTTCTTCCTGCGCCATGGCTTGCACATCCGGGTCGCTGTCTTGCAGCATGGCGTGCGCCGATTCGCTGTCATGTGTCAATTGCAACCAGCGCTGGTAGGGGGTGACCAAGGCGGCCACCTCGGCGTGTTCGCGGGACAAAGCCAGAAACTGGCTCATGTCTTGCATGATGTCTTCGCGCGACAGCAAAAAGTCGAGTTCAGACAGGCGTTGCACATTGCGCTCTAGCTGAGCGCGCATAAAAGGCTTCATAGAGAGGGCGCTTTCAGCTAACGGCCAGCGCGTAAAAAGAAATGCTCGATTGCCCTGCGTGCTTCCTGGCGGCTGCCAGCGTCGTCTGCATGTAATTCGGCCATGGCACCGTGCAGCATTTTTTGTGTCAGGCCTTTGGCCAGGGTTTCGAGCACAGCTTCCACCGGTTCGCCTTTGGCCAGCAGCTTGTGGGCGCGGGCCAGCTCGGCGCTGCGCCAAGCCTCGGCCTGTTGGTTGAGTTGCTGAATCAGCGGCACGTCCGAGCGTTGGTCCAGCCAATGCACAAAGCTTTGCACCCCGGCATTGATGATGACTTCGGCTTCGGCCACCGCTGCTTGGCGGCTGGCTTGGCCGGTTTGCACCACCTGAGACAAATCGTCCACTGTGTATAAATAGACATCGCGCAAAGACTTGACTTCGGGCTCAATGTCGCGCGGCACCGCGAGATCGACCATGAACATGGGGCTGTTGCGGCGTTTTTTCAGGGCACGTTCCACAGCGCCCAAGCCGATCAGCGGCAAGGTGCTGGCGGTGCAACTGATGACCGCATCGAACTCGTGCAAGCGGTCTGGCAAATCGGCCAGGCGCATGACTTGGGCATTGAGTTGTCGCGCCAGCAATTCGCCGCGTTCCATGGTGCGGTTGGCCACCGTCATGCCGCGCGGGGTTTTGGCGGCGAAATGCGTGGCGCACAGCTCGATCATTTCACCAGCGCCGACAAACAAGACATTGATTTTGCTCAGGTCTTCAAACAGCTGACCGGCCAGCCGCACAGAGGCCGCCGACATGCTGATGCTGTGCGCGCCGATTTCGGTGGTGCTGCGCACCTGCTTGGCCACAGCGAATGAGCGCTGGAACATCTGGTGCAAGGTGGAGCCCAAAGCGCCGACTTCGCGGGCCACACGCACCGCGTCTTTCATTTGACCCAGGATTTGCGGCTCGCCCAGCACCATGGAGTCCAAGCCGCTGGCCACCCGAAACGCGTGGCGGGCGGCTTCTTCGTCGACCAAGGTGTAAATATGGTTGTGCAGGCTGTCTGTGCTGACACCACCGGACTCGGCCAGCCAGTCCATGGTCTTGGGCATCAGGATTTCGTTGGAGGCGCAGTAAATTTCGGTGCGGTTGCAAGTAGAGAGAATGGCCGCTTCAGTTTGGCCGCCCACTGCTTGTTTAAAGCCCTCTAGAACCGGCCCCATGTGTTCGACGGCAAAGGCAAAGCGACCCCGCAAATCGAGTGGTGCGGTGGTGTGGTTGAGACCGAGCGCCCAAACAGACATAGTGCCGATTATAAAATTTGAATTTATGGATGTTATGTCGCTTACGCTTCATTTGCTCAACTTTATTGCTCCGGCCTGTGCCGTGGCCGCCTGGTTGGCCCTGGTGACCCCGCTGGTCAGCCGCATGTCCCCGGGTTGGCTGGTCTGGCGACGCCAGTTTTTGCTGGGCAGCGTGGTCGGGGTGGCGGTGTTGCTGATCGGCCTGTTTTGGTTCGGCAATGACGGGAAAATCCTCACCTATGCGGCCATGGTGCTGGCTTGTGCCACCAGCCAGTGGTTGTTAACCCTTTGAGGCTGTGTTTGCCGGGCACTGGGTTAACATCTAAAACATATTTATGAATGCGCACACGCCAATAGACAAACTGATTCCCGCTGCGACCGACAGCCAGAGATTGCGGGAAATCCCTTACAACTACACCTCATTTTCTGACCGCGAAATCGTCATCCGGCTGCTCGGCGAGCAAGCTTGGACCATTTTGGACAGTCTGAGGGCAGAACGCCGCACCGGCCGCTCAGCCCGCATGCTGTTTGAGGTGCTAGGCGATATTTGGGTGGTGCAGCGCAACCCGTATTTACAGGACGATTTGCTGGACAACCCGGCGCGTCGGCGTTTGCTGATCGACGCCTTGCACCACCGCTTGCGCGATGTGCACACCCGCCGCAGCCAGCAACAGACGCAAGACACCGAGAGAAATGCCCAAGTAGGGCGTTTGCTGGACGCAGCCGCTCAGGCCGTGGACCAATTTGCCCGCCAGTTTGACCTGGTCAGCACTTTGCGCAAAAAAGCCCAGAAAGTGTTGCGTAAATGCACCGCTCACGACAACATCAAGTTCGATGCCATGAGCCGGGTGACGCATGTGACCGATGCGACCGACTGGCGGGTGGAATACCCGTTTGTGGTGCTGACCCCGGACAGCGAAGCTGAAATGGCGCGTTTGGTCAAAGCGTGTATCGAGCTGGGATTAACAATAGTGCCGCGCGGCGGCGGCACCGGTTACACCGGCGGCGCGATTCCTTTGACTTGGCAAAGCGTGGTGATCAACACCGAAAAACTCACCGCCATGCACGCGGTTGAAACCATGGTTTTGCCCGGCTTGCAACAAGCCACGGCCACCCTGTGGACCGAAGCCGGTGTGGTGACCCAGCGCGTGGCCGATGCCGCCGAAGCCGCCGGTTTGGTGTTTGCGGTGGACCCGACCTCTGCCGAAGCGTCGTGCATAGGCGGCAACATCGCCATGAACGCGGGCGGCAAAAAAGCCGTGCTCTGGGGCACGGCCTTAGACAACTTGGCGAGCTGGCGCATGGTCACACCGGACGCTTTGTGGCTGGAGGTGGTGCGCATCAACCACAACCTGGGCAAGATCCACGACGCGGACATGGCCAGTTTCGAGTTGCGCTACTTTGAAGCCGACGGCGTGACACCGGTGCGCACCGAGCGCCTGGACATT
>CANNRV010000060.1 GCA_947508145.1 Comamonadaceae bacterium | reverse complement strand
TGACATACAACTGCATTTTTAGCCTCAATACTTGGTTTTAAGGGGCTTGTCAGCGGTTATCATTTCCGCTGTTTCAACCCTGACTACTTTGGCTATTTGTGATCCTCTACGAACACCCATTTAACGAGCGTATTCGCACTTATTTGCGGTTGGAGTATTTGCTCGGACGCTTTGAACATTTGTTGTTGCGTTCGTCAGAAATTGATCACCACTTTGCGCTCACCACTTTGTTTGAAATTGTCGATGTAGGTGGCCGCTCCGATTTGAAATCAGATATTTTGAAAGAGCTGGAAAGACACAAACACCAGTTCAATAGCTACCGTGGCAATCCGTCTGTCGCGGAATCCGTGCTGAATGAATTGCTCAGCAACATCGATAAATGTTTACAAGGCTTCAACACCCAGAGCGCCCGCATCAGTAACTGCGTGACCGATAGCGATTTCCTCAGCAGCTTGCGCAACCGGGTGGCTGTTCCCGGTGGCACCTGTGCATTTGATTTGCCCAGCTACCACGCTTGGCAACAACGCGATGCGGATATCCGGCGGCAAGATATTTTGAAATGGTCAGAGCCATTGAAAGCACTGCACGACAGTGTCAGCTTGTTGATGCGGTTGTTGCGCGAAAGTGGCTCACCGCAGCGCGTGGTTGCCAACCAAGGTCAGTTTCAACAAGCCTTACCTCAAGGCCGTTTCCAAATGATGCGTTTGTTTATCGATGAGTCTTTGGGGCTGGTGCCCGAGATCAGCGGCAACCGCATGATGGTCTGGGTGCGCTTGATTCATCAGACTTGGGAAGGCAAGCCTCAAACCGCAGTGGGCAACGCCGAATTTGAAATAGAGCTCTGCGCCTGAGCCAACCACTCCAACACCGGAACTGTTCCTGCCAGCACAGGCTGCACCTGAACCGGTAACTGCTGCCAAGCAAACTGTTGACCTTCTTTCATTTGCAGTTCGCCTTGCCACTGGTACACCTTGCAAAAATGCAATTCAACCAAGGCATGCGGATAGTCGATGCGCTCAGTACGCCAAGGTTGTGGGTCTAAGACAGTGATGCCGATTTCTTCTTGCAATTCACGGATCAAGGCCTGCGCCAGCGTCTCACCTGGCTCGATTTTTCCACCCGGGAATTCCCAATGACCGGCATAGGCTTTGCCTGGCGGGCGGGTGGTCAGTAAAAATTGACCTTGTGCATTGAACAATACGCCGACAGCCACCTGGGTCAAAGGACGCTCAATACCTCCAGAGCGCGGCAGATTGGCATCCACTTTCAGCACGGCAGGCGGCCTTGTGTCTGCCATGTTCAAGCTGTATCTAGGCGACCGGCGAAATCGCGCGCGAACTGGTAGGCCACACGGCCACTGCGTGACCCGCGCTCAAGCGCCCACACCAGCGATTCAGGATGCGCCTGTTCCCATTTGTGTTGAGGCACCTTCAATGCAGACAGCCATTGGTCAACAATGTGCAAATACTCGTCCTGGCTGAACGGGTAAAAACTCACCCACAAGCCGAAGCGCTCAGACAAAGAGATTTTTTCTTCGATGACTTCACCCGGATGCACTTCACCGTCTTCGGTGTGCGTATAACTGAGGTTGTCCTTCATGTACTCGGGCAACAAGTGGCGGCGGTTGCTGGTGGCGTATATCAACACATTGGCGGTGGCGGCGGCCACCGTGCCGTCCAGAATCGACTTGAGCGCTTTGTAGCCGGGCTCGCCTTCGTCAAAGCTCAAGTCATCGCAAAAAATAATGAATTTTTCAGCACGTTCAGCCACCACTTCGATGATGTCTGGCAAATCCGTCATGTCCTGCTTATCGACTTCAATCAAGCGCAATCCGCGAGATGCATAGGTATTCAAACAAGCTTTCACCAAAGACGATTTGCCGGTGCCACGCGCACCAGTCAGCAAAACGTTGTTGGCGGGTTTGCCTTCAATGAACTGCAAGGTGTTGCGCTGGATTTTTTCTTTTTGCTGATCGATTTCTTTCAAATCGTCTAGCGACATGTGTCCGATGTGGCGTACCGGTTCCAGCACCCCGTGACCGCTGCTGCGCTTGCGGTAACGAAAAGCAATGCCTGCTTTCCAGTCGGGGGCGTGCAGCGGTTGCGGCAACACCATTTCTATTCGCGCCATCAGCATTTCGGCGCGGTGCAATATGCGTTCCAGTGCGTCGCTCATGGCTTAGCTGCGGTAATCCGCGTTGATGGTGACGTACTCGTGGCTCAAATCGCAGGTCCAGACCTGGTCTGCGGCTTGGCCGCGTCCCATCAACACGCGCACAGTGATTTCATCCTGCTTCATGACTCGCTTGCCGTCTTCCTCTTTGTAGCCGGGATGGCGGCCGCCCCGGGTGGCCACATGCACATCGTCAAGATACAAATCAATCAAAGCTTGATCCAAGTCTGCGATGCCGGCATAGCCGACGGCAGCCAGTATGCGACCCAGATTCGGGTCGCTGGCAAAAAACGCGGTTTTCACCAAAGGGGAATGTGCAATCGCATAGGCCACTTGACGGCACTCAGCCGCATCGCGTCCACCTTCCACACTGACCGTGATGAACTTGGTGGCACCTTCGCCGTCTCGCACAATGGCTTGTGCCAGCCAACGCGCTACTTCTGTGAGTTGTTGCTTCAATAAACGGGCGCTGTCTGAATGCCAATTCGTGACCGTGGGGTTGCCTGCTTTGCAACTGGCCATGACGACAAACGAGTCATTGGTAGACGTGTCGCCGTCAATGGTGATGCGATTGAAAGAGGCTTCGGCCAATTCATGGACCAAGGCGTTCATCAATGATTGATCAATCGCGGCATCGGTCGCGATAAAACCCAACATGGTGGCCATGTTCGGGCGGATCATGCCCGCGCCTTTGGAAATGCCTGTGATGGTGACGGTATGGCCGTCTATGTTCACCTGACGACTGATGGCTTTGGGCAAGGTGTCAGTGGTCATGATGGCCTGCGAAGCCAGGGACCAGTTGTCAGAGGCGCTGGCAGCCAATGCTTTGGGTAAGCCGTCTACGATGCGCTGAACCGGTAAGGGCTCCATGATGACACCGGTTGAAAACGGCAGGATGTGTTCAGGCTTGACACCCAATGCAGATGCTGCTGCGCGGCACACAGCAAACGCATCTTGCAAACCCTGGTCACCGGTACCGGCGTTTGCCACACCCGTGTTGATGACCAGCGCTTTGATGGGATGACCGCCAGCCAAATGCTGTTTACACAACTGCACCGGCGCGGCACAAAACCTGTTTTGCGTGAACACCGCACCGACGACCGAACCTTCATCTAAGGTGAAAACTGTCAAATCTTTGCGATTGGCTTTGCGTATGCCCGCTTCGGTAATCCCAATGTTGACACCTTGAACAGCGTGCAGATCTTCGGGTTTGGCAATGGTGAGGTGGACAGCCATGGTTCAGGCCAGCTTTCCGTGGCATTGTTTGTATTTTTTTCCACTGCCACAAGGACAGGGTTCGTTGCGTCCGACCACAGGCACCTCTTGGTTGTTTGCATCTGCTTGCGCTGCGTCAAACAACTGCGCTTGTCCGGTTTCATCAGGGGCGGAATAGGTCAGGTTGGTGACCGCATCAGCTTTTTGCTCGATGGCCAGCGCCGCGTCTTCAACCTGGGTGGCGGTTTCAATTTGCACCGTCATCAGAATGCGGGTGACTTCGTTTTTGACCATGTCCAGCAGTTGGCCGAACAACTCAAAGGCCTCGCGTTTGTATTCCTGCTTGGGCTGCTTTTGTGCGTAGCCGCGCAAATGAATGCCTTGGCGCAAATAGTCCAGCGAAGACAAATGTTCACGCCAGTGGCTGTCTATGTTTTGCAGCAGCACCGCGCGCATGAATGGCGTGAATTGATCCACACCGACGGTGTCCATTTTGCTGTTGAAAGCGGCATGTGCCGCATCAACCACCATCTGCAAAATATCTTCGTCTGTGATGGCCTGGGCTTTTTCAATATGCAGTTGCAAAGGCAAATCTATATGCCATTCGTTGTGCAGCACCTGTTGCAAGCCTGCGATGTCCCATTGCTCTTCCACGGATTCTTCGGGCACAAACTGACGCACAAGATCGGAGAAACAACCTTCGCGCAAACTGGCAATTTGCGCGGTCAGGTTGGTGGCATCCAAGATGTCATTGCGTTGCTGGTAAATGACCTTGCGCTGGTCATTGGACACATCGTCGTATTCCAACAGCTGTTTGCGAACATCAAAATTTCGTGCTTCGACTTTGCGCTGGGCGCTTTCAATGCTGCGCGTGACCATGCCTGCTTCTATGGCTTCGCCTTCAGGCATTTTCAAGCGGTCCATGATGGCTTTGACCCGTTCGCCTGCAAAGATGCGCATCAGCGAATCGTCCAGGCTGAGGTAAAAGCGCGAAGAACCCGGGTCACCTTGTCGGCCTGAACGTCCACGCAATTGGTTGTCAATGCGGCGGGACTCATGGCGTTCAGTGGCAATGATGCGCAAGCCGCCGACAGACTTCACAAACTCATGCTCTTTGGCCCAGGTCTGGCGCAGTTGCTCAGCTTGGGCTGTTTTCTCAGCCTCACTCAATGTGTCGTCTGATTGCAATTTATCAATCGCTTTTTCCACATTGCCGCCCAGCACAATGTCAGTGCCCCGACCCGCCATATTGGTCGCAATGGTGATGGACTTGGGTGCGCCTGCCTGCGCCACGATATCGGCCTCACTGGCGTGTTGCTTGGCGTTAAGCACCTGGTGCTTCAAACCTGCTGCGGTCAACATGCCGGAGAGTAACTCGGACAGTTCAATGGACGTGGTGCCCACCAGCACCGGTTGGCCGCGCTCATGGCATTCGCGGATATCGTCTATCGCCGCTTTGTATTTTTCTTCAGTGGTTTTATAAACCCTGTCGAGTTGATCTTCACGAGAACTGGGTTTGTTCGGCGGGATGATGACCGTTTCCAAACCGTAAATTTCCTGAAACTCATACGCCTCGGTGTCTGCCGTACCGGTCATGCCACTCAGCTTGTCATACAGACGGAAATAGTTCTGGAAAGTGATGGAAGCCATGGTCTGGTTTTCCGCCTGAATCGGCACACCTTCTTTGGCTTCCACTGCCTGGTGCAAACCGTCGCTCCAGCGGCGACCGGACATCAAACGACCAGTGAATTCATCGACGATGATGATCTCACCGCCTTGGTTCACGTAATGCTGGTCTAAGTGGTAGAGATGGTGGGCACGCAAAGCCGCATACAAATGGTGAACCAGACCGATGTGGGCCGGGTCGTACAGAGACGAACCTGCGGGCAGCAAGCCCATGTCTGAGAGAATTTTTTCAGCCTTCTCGTGACCTAGCTCGGTCAAATAAACCTGGTGTGATTTTTCATCCAAGGTGAAGTCGCCGGGGGTGATGACACCCTCTCCGGTGCGCAAGTCCATCTCGCCTTCCTGGCGGGTGAGGTGCGGCACCACCTTGTTCATCGCCAGATAGGTTTCTGTGTGGTCTTCCGCTTGTCCGCTGATGATCAGCGGGGTTCGCGCTTCGTCAATCAAAATGGAATCCACTTCGTCAACGATGGCGTAATTCAGTTTTCTTTGCACCCGGTCTTGTGCTTCGTAAACCATGTTGTCGCGTAAATAATCGAAACCGTATTCGTTGTTGGTGCCGTAAGTGATATCGCTGTGATACGCGCTTTGTTTTTCTTCGCGGGTTAATTGCGCCAGATTGACACCCACACTCAAGCCTAGGAAGTTGTAAAGCCTGCCCATCCATTGCGCGTCGCGGTTGGCCAGGTAGTCGTTGACCGTGACCACATGCACACCCTTGCCGCTGAGTGCGTTCAGGTACACAGCCAATGTGGCAGTCAAGGTTTTGCCCTCACCCGTGCGCATCTCGGCAATCTTGCCATGGTGCAATGACATGCCACCCAGCATTTGCACATCAAAGTGACGCATCTTCATGATGCGCTTTGAGCCTTCGCGCACCACAGCGAATGCCTCTGGCAGCAAATCGTCTAGGCTCTCGCCCTGCTGGTGGCGTTGTTTGAATTCTTCTGTTTTGGCTTTTAACGCCTCATCACTCAAAGACTCAAGCGGAACCTCTAAGGCGTTGATACGCTCAAGTGTTTTACGGTAAGTTTTAAGCAACCGGTCATTTCGGCTGCCAAAAATGTAAGTCAGTGGATTGAAGGCCATACAAGCAAAACGCCCATGACTTGCCGGGTGACTGGCCATGGACGCTGGTTCCTTTGTTTAATCTTTGCATTTTAGCCGTCTAAAAGTCCATAATGGCTGATGCAAAAGCGAGCTGATTCAACGCCTAAACAGTCCAGTGTGATGGATGCCATCGGCCAATCGGACACCTTGTCCGGCATGTTGAATTTACACAGCAGGTCTCAACTTTATCTTCGCAGCGTAGAAACCTTGCTGCCGCCTGGTTTGATTGATCAATTGTTGCCAGGCCCTGTTGAGGCAGGCGTTTGGTGTGTGCTGGTGAAACACAATGCCGCTGCTGCCAAATTGCGCCAATTGTTGCCCGCACTGAGCGCACATTTAAGAAGCAAAGGGCATGATGTGCAACAAGTCAGAATTAAATTAATGTCCAGATAAATATACGCATTGGACTTTGCTGAAGATAAAAATGGTGCCGATTATCGGATTCGAACTGATGACCTACCGCTTACAAGGCGGTTGCTCTACCAACTGAGCTAAATCGGCACTGTGATTATTCTAACCATGACGCGGTCAGTTTTGAAAAAAAACTTTTTTATTTGATCCGTTTGAGTTGAGGCCGCGTTGGCGCAGGTGGTGTGGGAGATAACACAGGGTCGTCTCCAGTCACATTGCCGGAGGGCTTGTTTGCTGTCTGGCTGTCCTCTGACGCAGAGGGTGCGGGGAATGCCATGCCTTGTCCGTTTTCTCGCGCATAAATCGCAACCACTCTGCCCATGGGCACCAGAATATCGCGCGCCACACCACCGAAGCGGGCTTTGAACTGAATGTATTCGTTGCTCAATTGCAGGCTGCTGGTCGCCTCAAAGCTGACATTCAACACAATCTCGCCATTGCTTACATACTCACGCGGCACTTGCACGGTTTCGTCCACCAACACGGCCACATAAGGCGTAAAGCCGTTGTCAGTGCACCATTCATGCAGCGCCCTGACCAAGTATGGCCGGGTAGATGTTGACTGAGAAATATTGATCATGCAATTACTTGCGCATGACCTTTTCAGACGGAGTCAATGCTTCGATGTAAGCAGGACGGGAAAAAATGCGCTCCGCATATTTCAACAGCGGCGCTGCATTTTTCGACAACTCAATGCCGTAGTGGTCTAAGCGCCACAACAACGGGGCAATCGCCACGTCAAGCATGGAGAAGTTGTCACCCAACATGTATTTGTTTTTCAAGAACACGGGAGCAAGTTGTGTCAAACGATCGCGGATATGGGCGCGCGCTTTTTCCAGCACTTTCTCGTTGGCCTTTTGCGTGCGCGACTCCAAAGAAATCACATGCGTGAACAGCTCTTTTTCGAAGTTCAACAAAAACAAGCGCACACGTGCGCGATCCACAGGATCGCCGGGCATGAGTTGAGGATGAGGGAAGCGTTCATCAATGTATTCGTTGATGATGTTGGATTCGTACAAAATCAAATCGCGCTCGACCAGGATAGGCACCTGGCCGTAAGGATTCATCACACTGATATCTTCGGGCTTGTTGTAGAGGTCAACATCACGGATTTCGAAATCCATGCCTTTTTCAAACAAGACAAAGCGGCAACGGTGAGAAAAAGGACAAACTGTCCCAGAGTACAAGACCATCATGAGCGTAGCTCCTGAAATACGAGAGGTTTAACGGGTCGGTAACAACCCATTGTAAGAACCCGCCGAAGCGGGTTGCTGAGGTTTCGCTTAGCGAATGTCTTTCCAGAAAGATGCGTTCAATCGCCAGGCGATGAACATGAAAATCAGCAGGAAAATCATGACCCAGACACCGATTCTCACGCGGATGTTTTGCGAAGGCTCAGACATCCACTGCATGTAGTTCACCAGGTCAGCCACAGCTTCGTCATATTCAGCGGGACTGAGTTTGCCGGGTGTGATTTGCTGCCAGCCCTTGAACACATGTGTTTCATGGCCATGTGACTCAATGGTGTCATATATAGGCTTGCGCTGACCTTGTAATTCCCACAATACATGCGGCATGGCCACATTGGGGAAAGCCAGATTGTTCCAACCGGTGGCCTTGGATTCGTCGCGGTAGTAGGTGCGCAAATAGGTGTAGAGGTAATCCGCACCTGTGCCGCCATGACCGGCGCGTGAACGGGCAATCACGGTCAAGTCTGGCGGTGCGCCGCCAAACCAGTCTTTGGCCTGTTTAGGGTCCATCGTGACTTTCATGGTCTCGCCCACTTTGTCAGTGGTGAACAACAAATTGTCTTTGATCTCCTGCGGGCTCAGGCCGATGTCAGTCAAACGGTTGAAGCGCATGTAAGCGGCTGAATGGCAATTCAAGCAGTAATTGACAAATAGCTTGGCACCGTGTTGCAGGGCACTTAAATCGTTGAGCTTATTAGGCGCTTTGTCCCACGCGATGGTGTCTGAATTGGCATGCACCGTCAAACTGGTGGCCAAGCTGATCAGCAAACTGAGAATGATTTTTTTCATGTGTATGTGCTCCCGGCTGTTCAGTGTGCGGCAAAGTTGACGCGTTCGGGCACCGGCTTAGTCTCACCCAATCGGCTCCACCAAGGCATCAGCAAGAAGAAGCCGAAATAAAACAAAGAGCCGACTTGCGATACCCGCTCACCGATGGCTGACGGTGGTTGCATGCCGAGGTAGCCCAAGACAAAGAAGTCAATGACAAAAATGACATACAGGTACAAATGCCAGTCCGGACGGTAACGGATGGATTTGACTACACAGTTATCCAACCAAGGCAGGAAAAACAAAATGATGACCGCGCCGCCCATGACCACCACACCCCAGAATTTGGCATCAATGGCAAACATCAAGCCGACCAGCACCACGGCTGCACCAATCACCACAGATTTGAGTGTGCTGCTGATGGCCGCGCGGGTAGCGCCCAAATAGGCTGCTGCAATCACGCAAACAATGAGTGCATACATCATCTCGCTGGTGATAGCACGCAGCATGGAGTAATAAGGTGTGAAATACCAAACCGGCGCGATATGCAAAGGTGTTTTCAACGGATCGGCGGGAATGAAGTTGTTGTACTCCAAGAAGTAACCGCCGAACTCAGGTGCGAAAAAGATGATGGCTGTGAACACCAACAAAAAGCCCATCACACCCATGATGTCGTGCACTGTGTAGTAGGGGTGGAACGGAATGCCGTCCAAAGGCTTGCCGTTGGCATCTTTGTTGGCTTTGATTTCAATACCGTCAGGGTTGTTAGAGCCCACTTCATGCAGTGCAATGATGTGCGCCACCACCAAACCCAGCAGCACCAGAGGCACGGCAATCACATGGAAGCTGAAGAAGCGGTTGAGGGTGGCATCGCCCACCACGTAATCACCGCGAATCAACAAAGCCAGATCAGGACCGATGAATGGAATGGCAGAGAACAAATTAACGATCACTTGCGCGCCCCAGTAGGACATTTGTCCCCAAGGCAGCAAATAGCCCATGAAAGCTTCGCCCATCAAGGCCAGGAAAATCGCGCATCCGAACAACCACACCAATTCACGTGGTTTGCGGTAGGAGCCGTAAATCAAGCCCCGGAACATGTGCATATAGACCACGATGAAAAAGGCAGAAGCCCCGGTGGAATGCATGTAACGGATCAGCCAACCCCACGGCACGTCGCGCATGATGTATTCGACGGAAGCGAAGGCAGTGGCTGCGTCCGGCTTGTAGTGCATGACCAGAAAAATGCCGGTGACGATTTGAATCACCAGCACCAGCATGGACAACACGCCAAAGAAGTACAAGAAGTTGAAGTTTTTGGGCGCGTAGTACTCGCTCAAATGCTCTTTGTACATCTTGGAGAGCGGGAAACGGTTATCAACCCAGTTCAGCGCTTTTTCAGCCAAAGGCGCATTGGGGGAAATCTCTTTGAAATCAGCCATGGTGTTTGCCTTTAAGCCTTTTTGTCTTCGCCGATCAGCAAACGACTGTCTGACAGATACATGTGGGGAGGAACTTCGAGGTTATCCGGTGCAGGTTTGTTTTTGTAAACCCGGCCGGCCATGTCGAAAGTGGAGCCGTGACAAGGACACAAGAAACCGCCTTGCCAATCATCTGGCAAAGAGGGCTGTGGTCCCATTTGGAATTTGTCGCTGGGCGAACAACCCAGGTGAGAGCAAATGCCGACACCTACAAAGAACTCGGGCTTGATAGAACGCGCCTGGTTGCGTGCATAGGCGGGTGTGAGTTCGTCGGGTTTGCGTTTGGATTCAGGATCAGCCAATTGGGCTTCCACTTTTTTCAGCGCTTCCAATTGCTCGGGCGTGCGGCGAATGATCCAAACCGGTTTGCCGCGC
>CANNRV010000059.1 GCA_947508145.1 Comamonadaceae bacterium | reverse complement strand
GTTCCGTATGTGCACAGCCCACACTATATATGGGGTCGAAACTCTTTTCAACACACTACGCGTAGTGTTTGGTGAATTTTTTCAAAATATGAGAGGTATTGTGCAATTCACCGGAAATCTGCTGCATTTAGCGTTAATTTTTTTTACAAACAATGTTGAATTTTGTCACTTGACAGAAAAAAATTCATCATCCCAACCCGTCGATGTCTTTAAAAAAGCCCAAGAAAAACCGTCTCCCGGGTCTTTTTTTCTGCCGGGCGCAATATGTTCGTGACCGCAGATATGTTTGAGCGGGTATTGCTGCGCGAGCATGGGCAAGAGCGCATTTAAACTTTCGTATTGATCACCGGTGAATGTGTCACCGTCTAATCCTTCGAGTTCGATACCGATAGAAAAGTCATTGCAATTACTGCGGCCTGCATGACTGGATTCGCCTGCATGCCAGGCGCGGTCATCACAGCTGACAAACTGCATCAACTCGCCGCCGCGTTTGATAAAAAAGTGAGCCGATACCTTCAGGTCCCGCAATGTCTCAAAGTAGGGGTGAGCACTGTGGTCCAAACGGTTGGTGAAAAATTCCTGCACACACGCGCCGCCATAAGTGCCCGGAGGCAGGCTGATGGCGTGTATCACCACCAGATCAATGCCGGTGTCAGGCGGGCGCGGACCGAAGTTGGGGGACGCCATCGCGTGGGCAAAGCGGTACCAGCCCCGGTTCCAGACAGGACGGCTGTTCATGCCTCAGGACTCAGCCAATGCACGGTGGGCTTCGCTGCAATAAGCTGTGTTGCGCGACATCACGGCCTCGTTGTCGGGCAAGTGCAGTCCGCAGTGTGCGCAGCGCAGCATGTTTTGCGGCCCTTCGCTGTTGCCGGATGATTGTTTATCGGTTGATGCAGGTCGGCTGAGCTTGATCCACCAGATCACCCCGAACACCACGCCCAGCAGAATCAGGTATTTCATTGGGTGCGATTCAAGAAAACTTCAGTGACAAAGCGCGAACCGACGTAAGACAAAAACAGCATGGCCGCGCCTGTGTAAAGCGTGCGTACTGCCAGTGCCCCGCGCCAGCCCCGGTAGCGGCGGCCCCAGATCAGCAGCAAAAACACCAGCCAGGCCAAGATGGCGAACAAGGTTTTATGGTCGAGGCGCAAGGCTTTGTCCGGGCCGTAGAGTTGTTCGCCGAACAGCCAACCGGCCAGCAAAGTAGCGGTTAACAAGCCGAACCCGATATTGACGAAGCGAAAGGTCAGGCGCTCAAGCGTCAACAAAGGCAAACCGGTGGTGTCAATCGCACCCATGCGAATTTGTCGTTCAGCGCGGCTCATCAAACTGGCATGCACCACCGCCGCCGCAAACAAGGCATAAGAGGCCATGCCCAGCATCCAGTGAAACGGCAGCCAGGCGGAAGACGTGCTGTGCAGCGCGTGACCGGGAAACAGCAAAGGCAGTATGACGGCCACCATGCCGACAGCTGACATCAGCCAGCGGGTTTGCATTTGCGGGAACCAGTGGTGTTCTATGGTGTAGACCAACAGCACCAGCCAAGCAGTGGCAGACAGTGCTGCGGCAAAGCCGAAATGCGCGAGCTCGTCGTCCGAGGGAATCAGGCTGGCAATCACGCTCAAACCGTGGAACAGGGAAATCAGCCACAGGTAATTGCGGCTTTGCTGCGCCGACAAGCGCCCGCCGAACAAGGCCCCCATGGCATAAGCCGAAGCGGCCAACATGCCCCATACCAGACTGAAGTGAGATGCGCTGAATACAATCATGCAAACAGTTTAGCGTTTCGCCGGGGATCCGGTTTTTTCTTTTGCAAGTTTCATGGCAAGGCATTGACGATGGCAAGCACACTCAGCGACAAACTTTCGCGCCTGGTTCGCCAGATCAGCGGCCAGGCCCGCATCACCGAAGCCAACGTAGCCGATATGTTGCGCGAGGTTCGCATGGCTTTGCTGGAAGCCGATGTGGCGCTACCCGTGGTGCGCGATTTCATTGCCCGCGTCAAGGACAAGTCGCTCGGTCAGGAAGTCATCGGTTCATTGACGCCGGGGCAGGTGCTGGTCAGCATCGTGCAACGCGAACTCAGCGCCACCATGGGCGAGGGCGTGTCTGACATCAATTTGGCGGCGCAACCCCCGGCGGTCATCCTCATGGCCGGTTTGCAAGGTGCCGGTAAAACCACCACCACGGCCAAGTTGGCCAAGCACCTGATCACCAAACGCAAGAAAAAAGTCTTGACCGTGTCGGCGGACGTCTACCGGCCGGCGGCGATTGAGCAATTGAAAAGCGTGACCGCGCAAGCAGGCGCCGAATGGTTTCCCAGCGACCCGTCGCAAAAACCGGTGCAGATTGCCCTGGCCGCGCTCGACTATGCGCGCAACCATTATTTTGATGTGCTGCTGATTGACACGGCCGGCCGGCTGGCGATTGATGAAGCCTTGATGAACGAGATAAGCGCTTTACACGCGGCGGTGCATCCGGTGGAAACTTTGTTTGTGGTGGACGCCATGCTGGGTCAGGACGCGATCAATACCGCCAAGGCGTTCAAAGAGGCGCTGCCCTTGACCGGCATTGTGCTGACCAAAACCGACGGCGATTCACGCGGCGGTGCTGCACTGTCAGTGCGACAAATCACCGGCGCGCCGATTAAGTTTGCCGGCACCAGCGAAAAAATCGACGGCCTGGAAGCCTTTGACGCCGAGCGTCATGCCGGGCGCATGCTGGGCATGGGCGATATCGTCGCCCTGGTCGAGCAAGTCACGGCCAATGTCGACATAGAAGCTGCGCAAAAAATGGCGGCCAAGCTCAAAAGCGGCGACGGCTTTGATTTGAACGATTTTTTGTCGCAAATACAGCAGATGAAGCAAATGGGCGGCTTATCCAGCCTGATGGACAAAATGCCCGGCCAGATCGCGGCCAAGGCCAAGGACGTGGATTTGAACCGCGCCGAAAAAGAAATGGTGAAAAAGCAGGGCATCATCCACAGCATGACGTTGCTGGAGCGCACCAAACCCGACATCATCAAGGCCACGCGCAAGCGCCGCATCGCCGCCGGTGCCGGTGTGCAGGTACACGACGTCAACCGGCTGCTGAATGAGTTCAGTCAAATGCAGGACATGATGAAAAAAATGCGCGGCGGCGGTTTGATGAAGATGATGAAAAAGCTAGGCGGCATGAAAGGCATGGGCGGGTTTCCCGGCATGCCGCGTTGATTTAACCGCCGGCGTTGATCTTGCGACCGTTGAGGCTTTGCACCGGACGCGCATTCAGCTTGTAAGGGAACTTGCCGACCTGGTCCTTGGAAATGTCCATGGGTTTTTTCAGGATGTAGAACTGCACGCCTTCAGAACAAGGTGGTGTGGTCAGCGAACCTTCGTAGTTGTAAAAACCAAGTTCCTTGGGCAGCATGCTGCCTGGGTTGAAGCTGACTTTTTCCGGCAGAAACTCTTCGCCTTCTTTGGGCGGCAGATTGGCCCACAGGGTTTTGATGGCAGCGTTGTCTTTGCCTTCGTTCAGTAGCACACCGATGACGGCGAGCTTGCCGTCTTTGCTCTTGTGCACAAAGTGCGCGACCATGGAGGAATTCTTGCCGTCGACCTGTTCTTCAGACGGGCGATGGAAGTGAAATTGCAACAAGTCATAGCTTTCCTTGTTGATGGTCAGGGTGCTGCCGGGCTCCACATTCACTTGTATGGTGTGGCCGTTGTTGAACATCTTGAGCGGGCCTTCCTTGTAGTCCACGCTCAACCTGTCCTTGGATTTTTCAAACGGGCCGATGATGTTCAGCGGCGATTGTTTTTTGCCGGTGCCGCAGACGGGGAAGTTGTCGCCCCAGTGTTCTGGGCCGTTATCACCTTCATAGCCCCAGTGACCCGCAGCGGCTTTATCGTCTTTTTTGCCGTGGCCGTCTTTGCCAGCGTCTTCTTTGTCAGAGCTCTTCTTGCAATCAGACAAGACTTTGACTTTTTGTCCCGCAGCAGCCAAGGCATTTTGCGCCGCGCACACGGTTTGCAAGCGGTTGCTCCATTCGGCCATTTCCAGTGCTTTTTGGTAAGCGGCGATGGTGCCTTCGTCTTGCGCACCCTTGGTCAGCAAACGGATAGATGCCATGCCCACTTGGCGCTCAGCGCTCAGCGATTTTTGTGCTTTGTAAAGTGTTTCAATGTCTTGCAACATCACACCGTTGGAGAAAGCCGCTTTCAGTGCCTCAAGTTCCTGCGCACTGGTGCCAGCTGCATCCGCCGCATGCTCGTCCGTGGCCGGATCCGTTTCATGCATTTTTTCTAAGGCCTCTTTGGCTTCACCGAGTTGTTCGGTGAGCTCGCCCACTTCTGCCACCAGGTGTTTCTTGGCCGAATAGTTCAAATAGGCCAGGGTGGCGCTTGCTACCAGGCACACCCCCAGGAGAATTTCCAATATCAATCGCAGGTATTTTTTCATGACTGTTCTGAACAAAAAAGACAGAGGGGGGCGATGTACATGCACGCAACATGCCCGGATATGCGATGGTATCGGCTTGTGCAGGTCGCCTCTTTAATGCATTCGGTGTAAATGGATTCTTTCGAGTTAATTTACAAAGGAAATATGTGTTTCATCCGGAGAATTAAGGCGTTGACAGGCCGACATCAGGCGCGAACAAACACCGTCACCAATGCTTCATCGCCCAGTTGACGGCTGCAATGGCCGTGTACTTTGTCATCAAACACCGCGCCTTCGGGCAGCAGATCGGCGGAGAAAAAATGTTGACCCGCTGCAAACGTTTGGGTGCTGCCGTCTTGCAAACCGATTTGCATCTGGCCTTGCAAAATAAACACCCATTGCGGTGTGGTGGTGACATGAAAGCTGCTTTGAAAACCCACCGGGCTGTGCCGCAGTTGCAGGGCTTGTGCAGACAGCAACTCGCTCAGGCGCGACTGCGGTGTGCCTTGGTCCAGGGGAATGGTTTCTTCGCGAAAGCGCGCGCGGCCATCGGTGTCGGTGAATAAAACAGTGCGTGTGAAGGTGTGCATGCGCCCATCATAAAGAAGCCTGTCGATACAATCGCGCTCTCTTTAACAGCCTCTGGATCTACACCATGACCCGCTGCATGTCTCAAAAGGCTTTGCCATGAGCCGCAAAGTCTTCATCAAAACCTTTGGCTGCCAGATGAACGAGTACGACTCGGACAAGATGGCAGATGTCTTGGGCGCCGCCCAAGGCTACGAACAAACCACTGACATAGACCAAGCCGACCTGGTGGTGTTCAACACCTGTTCGGTACGCGAAAAAGCCCAGGAAAAAGTCTTCTCCGATTTAGGCCGCGTGCGGCACCTGAAGAAAAAGGGCGTGCAAATTGCAGTGGGCGGTTGCGTGGCCAGTCAGGAAGGTGCGGCCATCATCGCGCGTGCACCGTTTGTCGATGTGGTCTTCGGCCCGCAAACCCTGCACCGCTTGCCCGAGTTGCTGAACCAGCGCACAGCATTGAACAAACCGCAGGTCGACATCAGTTTTCCCGAAATTGAAAAATTTGACCACCTGCCGCCTGCGCGGGTTGAAGGTGCATCGGCGTTTGTGTCCATCATGGAAGGCTGCTCCAAATATTGCAGCTATTGCGTCGTGCCTTACACGCGCGGTGAAGAAATCAACCGACCGTTGGACGATGTGCTGACCGAAGTCGCCGGACTGTGTGCCCAGGGCGTGAAAGAAATCACTTTGCTGGGCCAAAACGTGAATGCCTACCGAGGCAACATGGGTAACACCAGCGAGATCGCCGACTTTGCTTTGTTGATTGAATACATCGCCGAGATTCCCGGTGTCGAGCGCATCCGCTACACCACCAGCCACCCGAATGAATTCACCCAGCGTTTGGTGGATGTGTATGCCAAGGTGCCGCAACTGGTCAGCCATTTGCATTTGCCGGTGCAACACGGCAGCGACCGCATCCTGATGGCGATGAAGCGCGGTTACACCGCGATGGAATACAAAAGCACGATTCGCAAACTGCGTGCGGTGCGCCCGGATATCTCCATGAGTTCTGATTTCATCGTCGGCTTTCCGGGTGAGACCGAAGAAGACTTCGACAAATTAATGAAGCTGATCACCGACATCGGTTTTGACGCGTCCTTCAGTTTCATCTTCAGCCCGCGCCCGGGCACACCGGCAGCCAATTTGGCAGATGACACGCCGCATGAAGTCAAGCTCAAACGTTTGCAGCATTTACAAGCGGTGGTGGAAGACAACGTCAGACGCATCAGCGAAAGCCGCCTGGGCACGGTGCAAAAAATACTGGTGGAAGGGCCGTCGCGCAAAAGCGCTGCCGAATTGATGGGTCGCACCGAATGCAACCGCATCGTCAATTTCGATGGCGGCCCGCAGTCGGCCCGCCTGGTCGGTCAGATGATTGATGTGCGCATCACACAGGCTTTGCCGCATTCTTTGCGCGGTGAGCTGGTGATCGCGGAATAAAAAAACAGCCGCACACCCCGGCGCTTGCGCATTGCAAGACTGGGGGCTGCGGCCAGTGTTTAACGCTGTGCGCTTACAGCGATTTCAAGCGGTCTGTAGACGGCACGACGCGAGTCAGGCGTATGCCGTAGCGGTCATTCACCAGCACCACTTCGCCTTGGGCGACCACGGTGTCATTCACCAACAGGTCCAGCGGCTCACCGGCAATGCGGTCGAGTTCCACCACGCTGCCTTGGGTGAGACGCATCAAGTCTTTGATTTTGATGTTGGTGCGACCGACTTCAATCGAGAGGTTCACCGAAATGTTTTGCAACACCTCAGGGTTGATGTTGCCGGGTTGCGAAACCTGAAACTCTTCAGCGGTCGGGGAGAGGGCTTCGTCCTCGGGATTTTGCTCAGGTGTTTCGTTGGTGGTGTCGTTCATGGTGTCATCCTGCCTTGTTAATTGTGTCCGGGGACCATTTGTTTCTCAATGCGCACGGCCACATTCGAGCCGCGCGTGCCGATGTTGACCCCGAAGGAGGGCACACCGTTGGCCATGAAATGCGCGAGTTCGGGTTTCTTGAAGAACAGCATGTCGCCTTCCTTCATGGTTTGCAAATGGTGCAAGGTGGTTTTGATTTGACCCATGACCACGCGCACATCCAGCTCCGAATCGCCCACGGCCACAGCCAGGTCTTCGCGCCATATCTTGTCGGATTCTTCGTTGCCATCGCCCGAGGCCACCCGGTTGCGCAACAAATCGCGCATCGGTTTGAGGGTGGCGTAGGGGTAGACCAGATCGATGAAGCCGCGTCCGCCCGAAGCGGTGGCCTCGGCTTCAAAACGGCTGAGCACGACCAGGTCGTTTTCATCTGCAATTTGCGCAAACTGCGGGTTGATTTCCGAGCTGACCTGCTCGCAATCGATTTCCAGCACCGGGCTCCAGGCTTCCTTGAGCGAGCGGAAAAACACTTCCAAAATGATGTGGATGATGCGTGTTTCCGTGGCGGTGAACAAACGTCCCGGCGGTAAATCCGATACGCCTTTGCCAAAGCCACCAAAAAAACTGTCGAGTGAGCTGAACACCACGTTCGGGTCGATGATGATCACCGAGTTGCCGCGCATCGGGTTGATGCGAATCGTGTTGACCGACAGCGGTGCTTTGAGCATGCTGAGGTAGTCACCGAACTTCATGATTTGCACCCGCGTCGGATTGACGCGCGGTGTGGTGCGCAACACTTCCAGCAAGCCCAGTCGGAACATGCGGATGAAGCGCTCGTTGATCATGTCGATCGACGACACATTCACGCCCAGGCTGCTGTTTTCGCTGGCCAAGTCGTGTTTGCGCACCCTCACCCCGGTGTTAAAGCCGGTGTCCGATTCCAGCGAACCGTCTTTCAGCCCTTCTGACAGGGCAGACAGTTCTTCCGGACTGAGCAGGTTTTGACGTGTTGCCATGGATGTTTACTGCATCACAAACGATGTGAACATGACCTCTTCAACACCGCCGAAGTCTTCGTACTCTTCGAGCAGTGAATTCATGATGTCTTTGAGTTTGATCGCCAGTTCCTTGCGGAATTCCGGTTTATTGGCTTCTGCTTCGGTGGTTTGACGCATCAGGTCCAGCATGGCTGAGCGCAAAGCAAATTCATGCTTTTTGATGTTGTCAAACACGCGCGTGTCGTAGTGCGTCATGATGGCGAGTTGCACCACCATCACTTTTTTAGAGCCGGTGATGTTGGTCATCAGCTCCTTTTCAATCTGGAAGTAGTTTTTCTCGAAGCGGGTGGCTTCAGGTGCTTCCTTTTTCAATTTGGCAGGTGCCTCGTCCTTGGCCTTGGTGGCGGCGGCTTCGAGCTCTTCCAATTTGTCCATGGCTGCGAGTTCAGCCTTTTTCTCGTAATAACCCGAGAAATACAAAGTGCCGAAAGCCACGCCAACCAATAAAACAATGGCGAGAACGGCAATGCCGACGATCAAAAGAATCGGTTTTTTCTTTTTCGGCGCTTCTGCGCCTTCTTCAGGTGCTGCTTCTGGTGCTGCTGTTGCCATGGAATACTCCTCTTAATCTCAATGTTCAGGCGTAACTGTCAAATTGCGAACGCTTGTTGCGACGGGTTCCTGATTCCGTTGCAATTTTTGGGCCAGGCTCGTTCGTCAGTTTCTCACGATTTTCTTCTCTTTTTACCGGTATCCCGGTTTGAGATTGTTGGCCTCCTTGACCGGACAGGCTGGCACCTTGGCTTTGGCCTTGGTTGACCATCACCGAGGTGTTGTTCAGACCGAGGTCTGCCAACGCGTCTTTCAGTTTCTGGCTGCCGTTTTGGATCAGGTCTTGGGTGAACGCGGTGTCAGAGTGGAACTGCGCGGTCAGTTTGCCGTCGCGCATTTCCAATTGCACATCCACCAAACCTAAGCTGGCGGGTTTCAAGGCGAATTTCATCTTCCATTCACCGGCGTTGAGCTTTTCATGCATGCGTCCGGCCAGCTCGGTGCTCAGTTTTTGGCTCAGGTTTTCATAGGTCTCGGCCATGTCGGTTTGGTTGACAAAGGCTTGCGCGGCAGGTTTGGCCTCCGGGTTGCTGCCAGTGCGCCAAGGCGGGGCAGTGGCGGCGTTGCCCGGTGTCAGGTCAGTGGTGCCGGTGAGGGCGCTGCTTTGGAAATCATCAAATTGATTTTTCAGACTTTCAATGTCTTCGCTGCGCAATTGCGCATCCATCATGGACAAGACCGACAAGGTGCTGGGCGGCGGCGGGGCCATGCTTTGTTGCACGGCAGCTGCGCCCACTTGTAATTGCATGTTGTTCATCTTGGACAGCAAATCTGCGTCCTGCGTCTTGTCCGGGTTGGGGTTCACCTGCTGCAAAGCCTGGAAGTCCGCGCTGCTGACCGGTGCGGTCGCCACATTCAAAGGCAGCATGCCAGGCAAGCTGTCGGCGCCGGTGCTGAACAAGCCACTGTTGGTCTGTGGCTGGCTGGGCGTGGTGTTCAAGGTCAACAGGTCTTGCGTGGACAAACCGGTTTTGCTTGGCGCAGTGACCGCGCTGGCTTGACCGAACAAGGCTTTCACCTGGCTTTGGTCCAAGCCCATAGACAGCGCAAAGTCGGACAGGCTTTTTTCATTCGGCGCGGTTTGCGTCGCCGTGATGATTTGCAATTTGTCGCTCAGCGCAATCGTTGTCAGTGCGCCTGATGATGCCGAGGTCGAACCCGTGTTGGCGAGCGTGCTGTCAGTGTTCAGGGTTTGCCCGGCGGTTTGATCTAGACCGGTGTCATCCTCAGCGCCGGACTTGTCCGCCGCTTTGCGCTGGCTCAAGGCTTTTGCCTGGGCATTCACCGCATCATTCAAGGTTTGGCTGGCTTGCACTTCGCCATCTTGAGTTGTTGCAGCGGATTGAGCTTGCTTGTCAGTGGCCGCTTCAGCAGCAGCGTCAGATGCGGCGTCAGAAGCCGCGTCTGTCTTGGCTTGCTGGCTTGCCGTGGTGTCTTTGTCTGTTTGGTCGCCGTCGGACTGAACCGCTTTGGCATCCCGGTTGCTTGTGTGCTGCGCGGCGCGGGCACGCACCGGCTTGTTGTCGTCTTGGGTATTGGCTTGCGCTTCGTCGCGGCCACGCTGTGGCAATTTGCCGTGGTCTGCGGCCAGATGTTGCCGCTCGGACGATTTCAAGGCCTGCACCTGGTTGTGCAGAAAACTGGCGAAATCGGCACCGCTCATGCCGCCGGAAGACAGGCGCGCCAAGGCGCTGGCATTCGGCAATGCCTCGGTAGTCGCGGGGGCCAGACCGTTGGAGGGAAGCTTGTTCAGGGCAGATAAGTTCATATCCGTTCAGTGGTTTCCTAAAAGATACCGGTGAATAAGCAAGAAACGTGACTGGACACGGTTTGCCGCTACAGGTAGCTACTACCGCTGACCAAGCCCCCGGTGTCTGTGTGGGGGACAAGGTGTTCAAACAAGTTGGCACATCCATTGCTTGATCAGACTGTCTGCGCTGAAAAGCGTCCCGAAATTGAATTCTTAACGTTTCAAAAACACGAGAAAAGTCACAATG
>CANNRV010000058.1 GCA_947508145.1 Comamonadaceae bacterium | reverse complement strand
GGTGTCAAAGCCAAAACCTGAGCGGCAACCATGAAGGGGATCACCGTGTATTTGATTCAAAAAACAGCTAAGTTGTTGGCGCAGTGTCTGGGTATGCTGGTGCTGACCAGTGTGATGCTGGATGCGGTCTGGGCTCATGGCGAGCGTTCTCAAGAGCCATATTTGCGTACCCGCACCGTTCAGTACTATGACGTGCATTACGACAAAAAAGCGGTCAAAGTGAATGAAGAATTCACGCTCACAGGTCGCTTTCGATTGATGGAAGACTGGCCGGATGCAGTCAGTCTGCCTGAGACCGTGTTTTTATCGGCTTATGCCCCCGGGCCCATGATCACGCGGGTAGAGAGTTACCTTAACGGCATGCCGGCGCGTCAGTCGTTTTCCAAGCTTGAGCTGGGCCGTGACTATGAGTTCAAACTGGTGATGAAGGGTCGGGTGCCGGGTCGTCACCATATTCACCCACTCCTTTCTATCAAAGGTTCGGGTCCCTTGGTCGGGCCGGGTCAGTGGATAGAAGTCACGGGAAGCAAAGCCGATTACGTGCAGCCTGTGTCAACCATGAACGGTGTTGAGATTGAGAATCTGGAGTTCTATGGCATTTCCCGCGCATTGAAATGGTATGGCGTGTGGATTGCTCTGGCAGCGTTCTGGTTGCTGTTTTGGCTGGTGCGCCCCCTGTTGTTGCCACGCTGGATGGCGCTGCAAAAAGGACGTGAAGATGTGTTGATCTCCACGCGCGACATCACTGTCGGTGTGATTCTGGGTGTGGTGGTGGTGGCTATTTCGTTTGGTGGATACATCTATGCCAAAAAAGAATACCCGTATGTCGTGCCACTGCAAGCTGGTACCAATAAGGTAGATCCTTTACCTAAGCAAAACGGCCAAGTGGAAGTGGCTGTGCTCAAGGCCAATTACGATGTGCCCGGACGCGCCATGCATGTGAAAGCCCGCATCACCAACCACAGCAGCGAAGCCGTTTCGATTCAGGAGTTCGCCACGGCCAACCTGCGTTTTGTGAATCAGCAGGCTCCGGGTGCAGACAGCGTGGTCAGTGCAGATTACCCGCGCGATCTGGTGGCGCGCGGCGGTCTGGGTTTGTCAGACCAGAAGCCTCTGGCTGCGGGCGAGACGCGTGACATCCAATTTGAAGCCAGTGATGCCTTGTGGGAAGTGGAGCGCTTGGTGAGCTTTCTGACCGACGTGGATTCCAAGTTTGGCGGCTTGCTGTTCTTTGTGGATAAATCCGGCAAGCGGCTGATCAGCGAAATCAGTGGCCCGATACTGCCCACCTTCACCGCCTTGTGAGCCTCTTCATGAAACGCTTCTTGGTGGTCTGCTTAGGTTGGTTGTTGGCACCAGTTGTTTGGGCCCACGGTGGTTTGTCCATGGAACAAGACATGTGCAAGCTCACCGTTGGCCCTTACATGATGCATTTCGCCGGTTACCAGGAAGACGCGCAGCGCACCGAGTTCTGCGAGGATATTCCTCACAAAGGGCCAACCATCGTAGTGCTTGACATGGTGGACCAGGCCTTGCGCGACATACCGGTGGAGTTCAGGATTGTTCGCAAATCCGACGGTCCTTTGGATGCTGCACCTGTGGTCTACAAATTGGCCCCTGCGGTGTATCCCAAAGGGACCTTAATGGTGCGGCATGACTTCATGGAAGACGGCGACTATGTGGGCTTGGTCTATGCCGGTGCTGATCGCCAATATGCTTCGGTGTTTCCGTTTTCAGTCGGCCGATCCGGCGGCTACTGGCAATATCTGCTCGGTCTGGTGTTGCTGCTGCTGTTGGCATGGTGCGGTTTGCAATTGGGGCGGCAGCGTTTGAAAAAAGACATTGCTCTGCAAGAGCCATTGCACGACAAGGCCGATTGACTATGCAATGGTTGAGGTGCTTTGCACTGGCCTGTATGGCTTTCACGCCGGTATGGGCCATGGCTCACGCGCACATGCTGGATGCAGAACCGCCTGCCAACGCGGTCATTACACAAGTGCCCAAACAATTGCGCTTGAGATTTTCCGAGCCTATTGAAAAAAAATTCGTACGTTTGGACATTAAACGGGGTGATCAACCGGTGGTGCTTGCCCCAGATAGCCTCCAATGGGATAGCGGCGGCAAAACCTTGGTGGTGAATCTGCCGGGGCAGGCTACAGGGGTTTACCAAGTGCAATGGTCTATTCTGGCCAAAGACGGTCATCCCGGTAAAGGGCACTACAGCTTCACCGTTAAGCCCTGAACCACGTGGATGCCATCGTTTTATTGCGGGGTGTGCAAACAGCCTTGATGGCATGTGCATTCGGCATAGGTGTGCAATTGCCCGGCCTACGCAGTCGCTCTCACCTCGGCCTCTATAACCAAGCCCGAGCCCGGGTGTTGACATTGCTTTGCATGGCTGTTGTTGTGGCTGTTGTCCGCGTAGGCTCAGCGGCGCTGGTCTTGCAAGCATTCAGCGACACCGCGCTGGATGTTTCCCTGCTGCTGCAAACCTACAACACACAGGTGTTGCTCGGGCAGTCGCTGTGTTTGGTAGCAGCTGTCTTGCTGCTGGCTTATTCGCACATGACGCGTATGGCGCTTGTCTGCTTGTTGCTGACCATGATGGCCTCTGCCTTGTCAGGTCATGTGGTGGCCTCCGGGCAAAGCTGGTCTCACATTGCCGCATCATGCATACACGTGTGGTTGGCACAGGCATGGCTGTCTGGCGTGCTGGGTTTACTTTGGCTGGCTTGCCAAGACAACAGTGAATGGCGTTTAGCGCTGGCCGGATTTTCCAAACTGGCTCTACCTGCCATGGTGATGCTGTTACTCACCGGTATGCTGTTAAGCAAATGGACTGTTGCCAGTTGGGCGGCATTGCTGGCTACCAACTACGGTGTGCTGCTGTGTTTGAAGTTACTGCTGATCACAGGTGTGCTGTTTTGTGCATGGCAACTGCGACAGGGGCTGGCAGCGCGTCAACGCAACCCAAGCCTTCTCTCCATTGACTGGTTGCGCAGTGAAACCGGTTTGGCTTTGGGCGTGCTGTTGTTGGCCACATGGCTGGCAGCAAGCGTGCCTGCAGCGCATGACACCATCGACTGGCCATTTGGTTTTCGCTGGGCTCCATTCTTGGCGTGGCAGCAAGACCCACAAGGCACTGAACAAAAGCTGGCCTGTGCCGCAGCGCTCGTACTGTGCGCTTGGTTGTGGTTTGTGTGGACGCGGTCTCGTCCACGAGCCTGGCAATGGGCGGGCGTGTCAGCAGCGGTGATGGGCGCTTTGGCAGTGGCTTTGCCTGCCACCAGCATCACGGCATACCCCACTACGTATATGCATTCACCAGTTCGATTGGATGCGGCCTCGGTTGTAGCTGGCGAGGCTTTGTATTACCAATACTGCGCAGAATGCCACGGCTTGCATGGTCAAGGTGATGGGCCAGTGGCGCAGTTGAATCAGTTGCGGCCAGCCAATCTGACTGAGCCGCATGTCAGTTGGCATTCGCATGGCGATATGTTTTGGTGGCTCAGTTTCGGCAAAGCAGCCATGCCGGGCTTTTTTCAGTTATTGAGCGAGCAAGAGCGCTGGCATCTGATCAACCATTTGATTGCATTGTCCTTTGGGTATGAAGCCCGTTCTATCGGTCACACGCCTGTGGCGTTCAAGCCCTGGTTGCCCGCCATGGATTTTCGATTTGAAATGGACAAGGGCCAATTCATGTCGTTGTCTGAGTGGCGCGGCTTGCATGCCGTGCACCTGGTCATCATCAACCATGAAAGTGAATTGCAGCGCGTCCGTGCTTTGTTAGCAGACATGAAAGGCTTCCCCGCGCAATTGGTCATCGTGGTCAAGCCCGAGTGGGCCAAGGATTTGGTCAAAGGGCCGTGTGAGGCGGTGATCGTATCGGACCCACATGCAGAAATCGCCGCAGCCTGGTCACATTACCGGCGCAGTTTTGCTTCGCCGGATTTTCAGAATGAAGATCGCTGGGTGGCGCGTACGGAATTTTTGATCGACCGCTATGGCTTTGTGCGTGCCCGTTGGCGTTCAGACGAATCGCCAAGTGCATTACCTGCCGCAGAGTTGAAACAGATCTATGAAAGTTTGTCGGCTGAGGGGGAGATTTCTTCTGCGGCAATTCACCAGCATGACTGAACCATCCACACATGACCCAAACCGTCACATGTCGCCGCGCGCACTGTGGCTTCTCCTAGGCTTGATACTGATTGGGTTTTTGTACCTGACGGCTAGAAGTTGGATCACGCCGGAGTTACCGCCAGCGGCGGTGGCCAGTCACTCCTTGCCGCAAGGTGGCTGTCCGCCCAATTTGGCAGGCACAGCCGGGCGACACACTGATTTGCACACCCCCGGTGGCTTGGGTTTTACCGTGATCGCACCGCTGAATTACCAGCCTGATCGTCGCTATGGTTTGTTGATGGTTTTTCCACCCGCCGGTTTTTCCAAAGACATGTCTGAGCACTATTACCAGCTGACTCAGTTGGGCAATCAGCACGGCTATGTCGTGGCCTATAGCTCAGCGATACCCTTGTCTAAACGTGCCTTGGCATTGCAAAGTGAGGTCATGCCGCAAGTCATGTCCCAGTGGTGTATTGATGCGGACAGGGTGGTGTTTACAGGCCATTCAGATGGTGGCAGCTTGACCACCGGCTTGACCCTCAGGCCCGGGCAATCCTCGTTGATGCCTTCACGTGTGGTGATCAGCGCAGCAGGTATCACTGAAGACGATTTGCAACAAGAGATCTGTCCCGCACCCACGCATGTAACGGTTTTGCACAACCCCGAAGACCAGTTGTTCCCCGGTTACGGCGAAGGTACGGTTCGATGGTGGGGCAGGTGTATGCAGTGTTCAGAAACCCTTCAAACCGAGGTCTCTGGCTGTCAGGTGCGCCAATGCGCCCAAGGCAAGCTGCTGCGTCATTGCGTGACGACAGAGCCGCATACTCGCTGGCCAGCGGTGACATCGCATATCTGGGATTGGCTGGATACAAAAGCGCCTTAACTTGCAGATGGGTTTCGGTTTAAGCCGCAGTTGACGCCACCCGTTTTCGCGCATGCGCCGCCACACCATCTTGGTCAAGCACGGATTGCACCGGCAAACCGGCCACTCGCAGGGCTTGTTTCACTAGCAGCTTTTGGGTGGCAGAGGCTTGGGTTTTGCCAAGCATCTGCAAAGCCCAATCGGGCAGAGCGTGGAAAGCGGCTTGCATCACCAAGGACATGAAGGGCTTGTCCCAAGGGTCTACCGGGTAGTTTTCAATCACCTCAAGAATGTCTCTGGTGCGCTGGTTGCATACAAGTTGCGGTCTGAAGGCTTGCAGCGAGGCTTCACATTCGCTCAAATTCATGGGCAAATCTGTGGCACCCAAACGTGCGCCGAGTTCTGCCATTTCGCTGATATACCTATCGGATTCAACGTTGCTGAGTGGCTTGAAAGACAGCATTTGGTAGCCGTTCAAAAAACTGCTGACTTCGCCTACATGCACCCAGCGCAGTAACTCAGGCTCATTGGCAACATACGTCGAGCCATCAGGCATATGACCTGTAACCTGTGCATGGATGCGGTTGACCCGTTCAATCGCTTGCAGTGCGTCGTCGCGCGGGCCATAGGTGGTGATGGCCACAAAATAAGCCGTGCGGCCGAGCCGTCCTTTGAGGTTGTTTCGGAAATTGGAATGGTCCCAAACGGCAGCCAATGCGCGCGGATGCAGAGCTTGCAACATCAGGGATGACAAGCCGCCTACCAGCATGCCGACAAAATGCGCGTGCACCTGCCAGGCGATGGAGTCGGCAGGCAGCAAGGCCGGTGCCCCGGCGGGCCGGGCAAATGCATCAGGCTGGCTGGTTGAGCCGGTCAGGTGCTTGATGCGCTTGCCGATCAATTGGCGCAATGGCTCGGGCAGGGCAGGCATTTGCCCTGCACGCAAGCGGTCACACAAGGCAAAAGCTGATAGTTGTGACCGGGCTGTGTGCATGCGTTAGCGTTTTTCCAATAGTTTTTTGACTTCCGCCAGCTCGGCCATCACTTCTCGCAATTCGGTGTGAATGGAGTCAAATTTAGCTCGGTCTTTGTCGTCTTGTTCTGGTGTTGCGGTGATGGAATCCACAATCACTGCAATGAACAAATTGAAGATGATGAATGTCGCGATCAGGATGAAAAAGACGAAAAACACCCAAGCGTAGGGGAACACTTCCATCACCGGTCGCGCAATTTCTTGCGACCAACCTTCCAGCGTCATCACTTGAAATAGGGTGTAAGCGCTCAAGCCCATGTCGCCAAACCAATCTGGGAACTCTTTGTGAAACAGATTGGTGGCAATCACTGAGGCCACATAAAAAATGATCATGATCAGCCCGAACACCGAGCCCAAGCCGGGCAGCGAACTCAGCAGGCCGCTGACCACCTTTCGCATGCTCTCCACTTTGTTAATCAGGCGCAAAACGCGCAACACGCGCAACGCACGCAACACAGAGAGTGAACCGGAGGCGGGGATCAGCGCGATGCCGACCACGATGAAGTCAAATACGCACCACGGGTCAGAAAAGTAGCTCAGTTTGCGAGCGGCTATCAGCACCACAATTTCAGCCAGGAATATGCCCAAAATGCCGTGGTCCAACCAATGCAGCACTTCGCCCCAGTCGTTCATGATGTCAGCGCTGGTTTCTAAACCCAGAATAGCTGCATTCAAAAGTATCAAAAAGACCAGGCCATGTTGAACCCAATGGTGGGCCATAAAGTCTTCGATACGCGCTTGCCAGGTGTTTGCACCTGCGGTGTGGTGTGTTGTTGTCATAGGTACAGCTGTAAGAAAAACAGCGGGTACTCTATCTCATTGGGATGCCGTGTTTAGAACGACATACTCGCTGCCAAATTGAACACGGAATTCGGTCCGGATGGTAGTTTGTGGATTTGCAAGGGTTTGAATTTGCGAGGTTCGGGCTGACTAGGCAATTTGAATGGCTCAGCACCCCAAGCGTTGTCATCCACCATGTCCACAATATCCGCAAATGTCATGGTGGCCAGGTGAGTTTCCAAAAATGCTTGCATCATCCAGTTAACCATGTTTTTGTCAATTATCTGAATATCGCTTTCCGTGTCATTGCCTGACGTCGTCTGAAAATCAAATGCTCTGACGATATCTATCAGTTTCAAATCAGAGGCCTTACCGTGTGTGCAATAACCACCGCCCGGTCCCCTGTAGGACACCAGCATGTTCAATTTTTTCAACTTGGACAACATGGACTCCAGATAGGAAATGGACAAATCCAGACGTTTGCTGATGGATTCGGTGGTCACCGGGCCATGGACCTGGTTTTTACAAATCCACAGCATGGTGTTGACGGCATTGCGGGTCAGACTGGAAAACATGGTTATCTCCTGATTCAAAACTCCGGGAACAAACGATATTGATTGCTTGCACAACTGAAATATAGGCTTTTTTACAAAATATCAATTCAAAAATCGATTAAAACTTGATTTATCTATGTCAAAGATGGACAATATCTCTTCATTCAAGAGGTTTATATGCATAAAGTTGATGAAAATACGCCAGTGGATGCCGGTGTTTACAGAATTGGTGCTGTCGCCAATCTGGCGGGTGTGCCGGTTGCAACGCTGAGGGTATGGGAGCGGCGTTACGGCCTGGTCGCTCCTCCAAAGTCGGACGGTGGCCACCGTTTGTATAGCAAGCACGATGTGCTCAAGCTGACTTTGTTGAAAACCCTGACACAACAAGGACATGCGATCAGCAGTCTGGCAACACAGTCGCTGGAACAACTGCAATCCATGCTGAATGACCACCGTTTGGCTCATTCAGCCCGCGCCAGGGTGGACGCCACGCCCACGGTGCTGAGCGTGGCGGTGGTGGGTTATGGATTAGCTGGTCGCCTTGAGTCAGAGCGGTTTTTGCGCGCATACGGACAAGCCACATTTAAATTAAATCAGGTGTATGCAGATCTTGCCCAAGCGCTTTCAGCCAGACCCGACGAAGCACCCGATTTAATTCTGGTTCAAATGGCCTCTGTGCAACCTGCCTCCTTGGTTGAACTGGGCAATCTGCGAAAGCAATTTGGCCGGGCCCGCTGCATTTTGATTTACCACTTTGCCACGGTCACAGTGTTGCAGTTATTACATTCCTCCGGTGTGATCGCCAGGCGTGAGCCGGTGTCTGACCAAGAACTCAGTGAAATGATTCAATCAATTGCCTATGTGGACCAAGGCCTGGCACTGCCGGTGCAATATTCTCAAGGGGCCATTCCGCCGCGCAAGTACAACGATGCCGTCTTACAGCGCATGGCGGATATTTCCACCAAAGTATTGTGCGAATGTCCCAAGCACGTGGCTGATTTGCTGCAAATGCTCAACAGTTTTGAAACCTATAGCCAAGATTGTTTGAGCAACTCCAGTGAAGATGCCAGATTGCATGCCTACCTCACAGCCGTGTCCGGCTCTGCAAGAGCCATGTTTGAACAGGCCTTGGAGAGAATCGCTGCGCATGAAAATATTGATTTGACCGCCCAGGGCTCATCACGTTTTCAGTAACCAACCCGATTGTTCAGAATTACTTCGAAGCGCTTGCCACTGGCAATACCGAACCCACTGCCAGTGACAATGACGCATCTACCGCGATGCTGGTGTTGACTTCTTCCTGGCTACGCGGTGTGCCGCCGCAGTTCGCAGCGATATCGTTGGCCTGCATCTGATCAGCCGCGTTCACGCCGACACCGGTTGCAAACACTGGCAGCAGGGCGGCAGGGCCTAGCAACAAAACAGCCGACGGGCCTGCCCAGAGCTTGGCGTTTTGAGTTTCTTCGTGAATCCAGGCGTTGTGTCTGGCGTTTTGACAGGCCGCAGAGGCGTATTCCGGCGAATTGTTATCCAGGGAGCCGATGGTTTTGGCTGACTGGCTGGCACAACCGGCGAGTACACAGGTCAAAATACAAACCACGATTTTGAAAGGTGCAGACATGCGATTGGAAGTTAAGCCGTGATCAGAAAATGCTGCATTATGCATGAGAGTGTTCAAATACGTGTTGTTTGACATAGACTTATAAACGATTTTGAAAGTAAAAAAAGCATGTCCCGAGTAATCAATTTCAGTTCCGGTCCGGCCGCATTACCGCTAAACGTCTTGCAGCGTGCCGCCGCCGACATGCTGGATTGGCGTGGCAGCGGCATGTCGGTCATGGAGATGAGCCACAGGGGCCCGGAGTTCACCGAGATTCTGGCGAACACCCAGTCGTTGATTCGCAGTCTATTGGGCGTGCCGGACAACTACGAGATCTTGCTGTTGCAAGGCGGGGCCATTGCAGAGAACGCCATCGTGCCGATGAATTTGATCGGGAGCACCGGCTCGGCCGACTATGTGCTCAGCGGTGTTTGGTCGGAAAAATCCATGAAAGAGGCGGCCAAATACGGGCAAGTGAATCTGGCGGCCAGCAGCAAAGAGCGCGGTTTTTCATCTATGCCCGATCAGTCTTCATGGAAGTTGTCGGCGCAAGCGGCTTATGTGCATATGTGCAGCAACGAAACCATTGGTGGTGTCGAGTGCCATTGGACCCCGGACACCGGCAGTGTGCCCTTGGTGGCTGATATGTCGTCCAACATCATGTCCAAGCCTCTTGATGTCAATCGATACGGATTGATTTACGCAGGGGCGCAAAAAAACATGGGCCCTTCAGGCGTGACGCTGGTCATTGTGCGGCGGGATTTGTTCGGCCACGCACTGCCGTTCACGCCGTCAGCTTTTAACTACCAGATTCAAGCTGACAACGACTCCATGTACAACACGCCGCCCACCTACGCCATTTACATCATGGGTCTGGTGTTGCAGCATATTCAGGTGCAGGGCGGTTTGTCGGCCATGCAATCGCACAACCAAGCCAAGGCCGAGTTGCTGTATGAATTTTTAGACCACAGTGCCATGTTCAGCAACCGGGTGGCGCGTGAAGACCGCTCGCGCATGAACGTGACTTTCTTTTTGAAAGACGAATCGCTGAACGCGGCTTTTTTGCAAGGCGCGGAAAACGAGGGCATGGTGCAACTGCGCGGTCACCGTTCGGCAGGTGGCATGCGGGCGTCTATTTACAACGCCATGCCGCTGGAAAGCGTGCAGCGATTGCGCGATTACATGCACCGGTTTGAAAAAGCAAACACTTAAAGTGCTTGCTCAGTGATTCTCCAGCGCATACAGCGCGGCTTTGACGATGCTGGCGGCATCCACCCTAAAGAAGCCTCGCAGTTCCTGACGTGTGTCGCTGCGGCCGAAACCGTCTGTGCCTAAGCTTATGTAGCGTCTGCCTGCTGGCAGGTAAGCGCGAATGCTCTCGGGCACGGCGCGAACATAGTCGGTGGCGGCAATCACCGGGCCACTGCCACTTTCCAGTTGTTGATGCACAAAAGGCGCTGTGTTGCCAAGTCCGTCAATCGCCGATTGCTCGCAGCGCAAACCGTCCCTGGCCAACTCGCTCCAACTGGTGACGCTGAACACTTCGGCGGCAATGCCTTGTTCGGCCAGCAAAGCGGCGGCTTTGATGACTTCACCCAGAATCGCGCC
>CANNRV010000057.1 GCA_947508145.1 Comamonadaceae bacterium | reverse complement strand
CGTTGGGTAGACTGAGGCCTGTTCAGTGCCACTGCAACGCATAACAAGGATGTACCCATGAGCTTGACCAAAGACCGTGAATTGGCTGATTTGCTCTACAACAGCTATGGCGATATCTCGTTGATATTGGCTGACTTGAGCAGCCTGGCTGAACAGCATGTTCAACACGGTGTGGCCGTCGCCGACCATGAGCATGACAAACCGGGCGCTGACGGACATGCGCATGCACCTGCACCCACCGAAGCCCAAAAAGCCTTGACCCGTGCTCAGCAAAAAACCGTCGCCTTGCAGCAGCACCTGGTTCAGGTCATCAAACTCCTGATACAAAACCACACCGATGCCAGCATCATCATCAATGAGTTTGAAAAAATCCGCACCACCAAACTGTTGATGAGCGAAACCTTTACGCTGGCTCATGTGATACCTGTGGCCGGTTTGCCGGACAAGACCCCAGCTAATCCTTTGCTCAAATAAAAAAGCCCTCGGTTAAGAGGGCTTGGTGTGAAAAGGCTGAAGCCTTATTCGATTTTGGCTTTGTCGCGCAAACCTTGTTGGAACTCTGCCAATTTGTTTTGCTGAATTTGCTGAACGATTTGCGGTTTGACTTCATCAAACTTGGGCATCACCGCATCACGCACATCGTCCAAGCGGATGATGTGATAACCGAATTGGGTTTTCACTGGCGCGGAAGTGGTTTCACCTTTTTTCAGTGCCGCCATGGCCACCGAAAACTCTTTCACAAAGCTGGCCGGGTTGGCCCAATCCAAGTCGCCGCCTTTGGCACCTGAGCCTGGGTCTTTGGATTGTTTTTTGGCGATCTCTTCAAACTTACCGCCTTTTTTCAAGCTGGCCAAAATGGTTTTGGCTTGTTCTTCTTTTTCCACCAGGATGTGGCGTGCTTTGTATTCCTTGCCGCCGCCGCTGATGGCGATGAACTTGTCGTACTCGGCTTTGGCTTCAACATCCGTCACCGGGTTTTTGCGTTGGAACTCGGTGAACAGCTCGCGGATCAGCAAGCTTTGACGGGCAATTTCCATTTGCGTTTTGAAATCTTCTGACGCGTCCATGCCCAGGTTTTGGGCTTCTTGCACAAACACTTCGCGAATGATGACTTCTTCGCGCAGTTGTTGTTCCACTTCAGGAGAAATTTGGCGGCCTGACTTTTCCAGCTGAGCGGCCAAAGCCATCAATCTGCTTTTTGGCACAGGCTTGCCATTGACGATGGCAATGTTTTGGGCCTGAACCGCCAGGCTTGAGCAAGCCAGCAGGGCGGCGATGACAGGATGAATCAATTGGATTTTCATGAAGCGCTTTCAAAAAGAGATGGGTTCAGGCTTATCGGATGGAAAGATATAGCGGTGGATCAAGCAGTTGCATCCACAATTTCTATGGCCAAAGCATGCATGCCTTGGTCAGTGAATTGCTGAAGGGAATCATACACAAGCCGGTGTTTGGCCACGCGTGACAAACCATCAAACGCCTTTGCCCCGATTCTGACCCTGAAATGCGTGCCTTGGCCGCTGCCATCCGAACCGGCATGCCCGGCGTGGGCCGCGCTTTCATCCAGCACTTGTAAATGAAAAGGTTGCAAATCGCTCGTCAGCTTGGATTGCAATGCAAGCGCTGTGATATTCATGCTTCCCCCGCCGGTTTGTCTGCGTCTTCAAGTTTGATGTGTCTGCCCAGGTAAACCGCTTGCACCACAACAAACACCAGCATCAATCCCATGCCACCAAAGAGTTTGTAATTCACCCAGGTGTCGGTATCAAAATTGAAAGCCACCCACAGATTGACCCCGCCCATGATCGCGAAAAAGGCCACCCAGGCCAACAGCAGATTGCGCCAGATATCGTCCGGCAAACTCAGTTGTTCGGACATGATGTTTTTTAAAAAATTGCGTTTGAAAAACAACTGGCCGATGAACAATGCGCCGCCCATCAACCAATACAAAATGGTGGGCTTCCATTTGATGAAGGTCTCGTCATGCGTGAGCAAAGTGGCTCCGCCAAACAAGGTGATGATGCCCAGGCTGACCCATTGCATAGGCTCGACTTTGCGATGCCGCCAATACAACCAGCCGATTTGCAAGATGGTGGCTGCCATGGCCACAGCGGTGGCCACATAAATACCGGCCAGTTTGAATGCCAGAAAAAACAAGGCGATGGGGAAAAAATCCAAAAATAATTTCATGGTCAGCTTTGTTCGGGTTCAAATGACAACGCCGCCGAGTTCATGCAATAGCGCAAACCGGTGGGTGCCGGGCCATCGGGAAACACATGGCCTAAATGCGCTTTGCACACAGCGCACACGGTTTCGGTGCGCAACATGCCGTGGGCGCGGTCCACGCGTTCTTCAATCGCGGCGGGGTCGCTGCTTTGGGAGAAGCTGGGCCAACCGCAACCGGCATCGAATTTGGTGTCAGAGGTGAACAAAGGGTTGTCACAACAGATGCAGCGGTACACGCCTTTGTCCCAATGCGATTCATAGCGCCCGGTGTAGGGCCGCTCGGTGGCGGCATGTCGTGTGACTTCGTAGGCCACGGGTTCGGCGTTTTTGGCAGCCAAGTGCGCCCGCCATTCGGCGCTGTTTTCAGGGAGTTTCATGAGGAACAACTGATGGAAATGGTGGAAGCCCAATCGGGCGGGAAACCGGCAAACTGCTCGAATGCCGGGTGCTCGTCAAAGGGTGTCTGTAAAAGCTTGAGCAGATCATCGACACCGGAGAAGTCGCCCATTTTCGCTTGTTGTATGGCTTGCTCGCCCAAGTGGTTGCGCAAAACAAATTTGGGGTTGGTTTTCAACATGCGCTCAGACGCAGCCAGCCAATCTGTGCCATGCATGCGTTCCATGTAATCGGGCAGCCAAGCGTCCCAGCTGTCAGCCTGAATGAACATGGCGCGCACAGGTTCAAAGGCCTGATCGGGTGTGTGGGTGTGAAGCCGCCCGACCGCGTGACTCATGCGTCGCCAGAAAATGGTGAAGTCGGTTTTTTCGCGGGCCAGCAGTTGCAACACCGACTCGATCAAGACATGGTCGCTGGTTTGCAAATCACCCAAACCCAGTTTGTTGGCAAAGGCTTGATCGGCCAGCAACGGGTAATTGTTTTTGAATGTTTCCAATGATTGCACGGCCAGGTCCTGGTCTTCAATCAAAGGTAACAAGGCCTGGCCTAAGCAAAACAAATTCCAGTAAGCCACTTGCGGTTGTCGGGCGTAGGCATACCGCCCTTGGTGATCTGAATGATTGCAAATATGGCCCGGGTCAAAGCTATCTAAAAACTGGAACGGCCCGTAGTCAATCGTCAAGCCCAGCAGACTCATGTTGTCGGTGTTCATCACCCCGTGGCAAAAGCCCACGGCCTGCCATTTCGCCAGCAGTTCTGCTGTCAATTGGCTGATCTCGGCCAGCAAGGTGGTGTAACGCGCAGGGCCTTCAGTTAGTTCGAGTAAATGCGGGAAATGCTTGTGTACCAAGTGGTCAGTGAGCTGCTTTAGAGCTGCGTTGTCACCGATGGCAGCAAAGTGTTGCAGATGGCCAAAGCGCAAAAAACACGGTGCCACGCGGGTGACCACAGCAGCGGTTTCAATCTCTTCACGCAAGACACGGTCAGGCGAAGCTGTGATGCACAAAGCGCGGGTGGTGGGTATGCCCAGACCGTACATGGCTTCGCTGCATAAGTATTCGCGAATACTGGAACGCAGCACAGCACGGCCATCTCCCATGCGTGAATACGGGGTCATGCCCGCACCTTTGAGTTGAAACTCTTGCATGCCTATGGGCGTGTGAATTGCGCCCAGTGACAAAGCGCGACCGTCGCCGAGTTGCCCGGCCCACACGCCAAACTGGTGGCCGCTGTACACACTGGCAAACGGCTGGGTGTCCGGCCAGACATGGTTGCCGGTCAGCATCTGCATCACGGTGTGGTTGTGCAAAAAATCCGCAGGCAAGCCCAGTTGCTGTGACAACAAGTGATTGCGTGACACCCAATGCGCTTGGGTCAGCGGTGTGGGTTGTACGCTGGTGTAGAACACCTCACCCAATGCCTGGTAGGGATGCTGCCAATTCAGGGTAAATTCAGTGGCTGATTCAGATTGCATTGGCCGATTGTGCACAATACGCCAAACAAAGTGCACTGAAGTGCTATTAAAGAGAACAAGGAGACTCCCATGCTGGGCTTGATGCAACAACAAAATTTACTCATCTCCGACATGATTGAGTTTGCCGAAAAACACCATGGCGACACCGATATCGTGTCTCGCCGGGTGGAAGGCGACATACACCGCAGCAACTGGGCCACCATCGCCGCCCGCTCCAGGCAAGTGGCGAATGCATTGGACCAATGGAAACTCGGTGTGGGGGAACGGGTGGCCACATTGGCTTGGAACGGATACCGCCATTTAGAGCTGTATTTCGGTGTCAGCGGCAGTGGCCGCGTATTGCATACCTTGAACCCGCGCCTGCACCCGGAACAAATTGTCTGGATCGCCAACCACGCTGAAGACAGCGTCTTGTGTTTTGACATGACGTTTTTGCCCATCGTGCAAAAAATCCACCAGGACTGCACCACCATCAAACATTGGGTAGCGCTGTGTGATGCAGACAAACTGCCTGCTGACAGCGGCATTCCCGGCTTGCTCAGTTACGAAGCTTGGATGGGCAAGCAAGCCAATACCTATGCCTGGCCTGCCTTGGATGAAAACACCGCTTCATGCATGTGCTACACCAGTGGCACCACCGGCAACCCCAAGGCCGCGCTCTACAGTCACCGTTCCACCTTGTTGCACGCCTACGCTTGCGCATTGCCGGATGTGATGTGTTTGTCCGCCCGTGACAGCATTCTTCCGGTGGTACCCATGTTCCACGTCAACGCCTGGGGCATACCTTATAGCGCGGCCATGGTCGGTGCCAAGTTGGTCTTCCCCGGCGCGGCATTGGATGGCAAGTCCGTGTATGAATTACTCGAAGCAGAAAAAGTCACGCTGGCAGCAGGTGTGCCCACGGTCTGGCAAATGTTGCTAGGCCATCTAAAGGCAGGCGGCCTGCGTTTCAACTACCTCAAACGCACGGTGATCGGCGGTTCTGCCTGTCCACCGGCCATGATTCAAGCTTTCAATGACGACTATGGTGTTGAGGTCTTGCACGCTTGGGGCATGACAGAGTTAAGTCCACTAGGCACTTTGTGTACCCTGAAAAACAAGCACCTGGAACTGCCCAAAGACGAGCAGATGAAAATTCGCTTGAAGCAGGGCAGGGCCATCTTCGGTATCGATTTCAAAATCATTGACGATCAAGGCAAAGAACAACCCAACGATGGCAAGGCCTATGGCGACTTGTTGGTCAAAGGCCCTTGGGTGATTCGCGAATACTACAAACAAGAAGGTGCTTCTCCGCTGGTTGACGGTTGGTTCCCGACAGGCGATGTCGCCACGGTGGACCCGGAAGGTTTTATGCAAATCACCGATCGCAGCAAAGACGTGATCAAGTCCGGTGGCGAATGGATCAGCTCGATCGATGTGGAAAACATCGCCATGGCCCATGCGGATGTGACCATGGCGGCTTGCATTGGCATGGCGCACCCCAAGTGGGACGAGCGTCCGGTGGTGGTGGTGGTGAAAAAGCCGGGCAGTGCTGTGACGCGGGAAGATTTACTGAAGTTCTACGAAGGCAAAATCGCCAAATGGCAAATCCCAGATGACGTGGTGTTTGTGGAGGCCATTCCTTTGGGTGCCACAGGCAAGATGTTGAAAACTCGCTTGCGTGAACAACTCAGCGATTACCGGTTACCAGCTTAAAGTCGCTAGGGCATTCCCTAGCGGGGACAACCCCTAAACCCAGTTAGGCTACAACAAGATTCCCTAGGAGTAACAAATGTTCATTCGCAAATTCGGACTGGCCTTCTTTTTGACCTGTGCTTCATCGCTCAGTGCTTTAGCGCAAAAAGGCGAGACGGTCAAAATCGCCTGGATTGACCCCTTGTCCGGGCTGATGGCTCCTGTGGGCTCCAACCAATTGAAATCACTTCAATATTTGGCCGAGGAATACAACAAAAACAATGCGGCCGGTGTCAAGTTTGAAATCATCGGCTTGGACAACAAACTCAGTCCGGCTGAAAGTTTGAACCAGTTGAAATCCGCCATGGACCAAGGCGTTCGTTACATCACACAAGGCAATGGTTCATCCGTGGCGGGCGCTTTGGTGGATGCGATCAACAAGCACAACGAACGCAACCCTGGCAAAGAAATTATTTTTCTCAACCATTCAGCGGTGGACCCGGACCTGACCAACAGCAAATGCAGTTATTGGCATTTCCGTTTTGACGCAGATACCTCCATGAAAATGGAAGCCATGACCAGTTTCATCAAGGAACTGCCGGATGTGAAAAAGGTGTACCTGCTGAACCAAAACTATTCACATGGTCAACAAGTGGCCAAATACGCCAAAGAAACATTGGCACGCAAACGCCCGGACATTCAAATTGTCGGCGAAGACCTGCATCCATTGGCACAAGTTCGCGACTTTGCGCCTTATATTGCCAAAATCAAAGCCGCAGGTGCTGATTCGGTGATCACCGGTAACTGGGGCTCAGATCTGGCACTGCTGGTCAAAGCCGCGAATGAGGGCGGTTACACAGGCAAGTTCTTCACTTACTACACCGGTGTCACCGGCACACCGACTGCCTTAGGCCAAGGAGCCGCCGGACGTGTGTACCAAGTGTCCTATGCCCACTACAACATGGGCGGCACCATGGGCAAACACCTGAATGGGTTCAAAGCCAAATTCAATGACGACCTCTACACCGGCTCCATGATCAGTATTTTTGATTTGCTTACCGGTGCCATGGCCCAGGCCAAATCCACCGACCCGGTCAAAGTGGCTGCCGCCATGCACGGCTACAAATTCAAAGGTTTCAACGGTGAGATGGAGATGCGCAAATACGATCACCAATTGCAACAAACATTGTTTATCAGTGTCTGGCAAAAAGCCGATAAAAAATACCCCTACAGCCCTGAGAACACTGGCATGACCTTGGCTCCGGTGAAAACCTTCGAGCCTTATGTCTCCAGCACGCCCACCAGCTGCCAGATGAAGATGCCGTCGTAAATATGGCTTTGTTCGGGTTTGTGATGTACAGCGGGTCGCAAAGCGGCATCTGACACATGGAGTTTTTCGTCATCTCCATGCTCAATGGTTTGAGCTACGGCTTGTTGCTGTTTATGCTCAGCTCGGGCCTCACGCTGATTTTCAGCATGATGGGTGTGCTGAATTTTGCGCACGCCAGTTTTTACATGCTGGGTGCTTATTTCGGTTATTCGCTCAGCAGCGTGATGGGTTTTTGGCCAGCCTTGGTGCTGGCTCCTTTGCTCACCGGCGCGACCGGTGCATTGTTTGAAAGCCAGGTACTTCGCAAAGTTCACAAACTCGGCCACGTGTCTGAACTGCTGGTCACGTTTGGGCTGTCTTACATCGTGCTGGAGTTGGTGCAATTGATTTGGGGACGGGTGGCAGTGGAGTTCAATCCCCCGGCTTTTTTACAAGGCCCGATGTTCACCCTGATCAACCACCCGCAACTGGGCTTGTCTGTGGTCAGCGGGGCCGCCGCTAATCTGTGCGCCGCCGCGCAAGAAGTGCCCGTGGTCTGTTCGCCGTTTCCGGCCACACGCGGTTTTGTCATGCTGACCTCGATTCTGATGGTCATCAGTTTGTGGTGGGTGCTGACCAAAACACGCGCAGGCCTGATCATTCAAGCCGCATTGACCCATCCGCATACGGTTGAAACCCTGGGCCACAATGTGCCGCGCATTTTCATGTTGGTGTTCGCCATGGGCACGGGTCTGGCAGGCTTGGCCGGTGTGATCGGTGGCTTTACCTTCATCACAGAACCGGCGATGGCCGCCACTGTCGGCTCGGTGGTGTTTGTGGTGGTGGTGGTCGGTGGCATGGGTTCACTCAGCGGCGCGTTTTTGGCTTCATTGGTGATTGGTGTTGTGCAAACCTTTGCCGTGGCCATCGACTATTCCTTGTTGCACTTGCTGCAAGATGCTGGCATGAAGTTGTCCGCAGATGCGCAGAACAACTCCATCTTGAAATTATCCGTGTCGCAAGCCGCACCTATTCTTCCTTACCTGTTGCTCGTGTTGATTTTGATCTTCCGTCCGCGCGGCTTGTTGGGAAAGCGGGATACCTGATATGCCAAGCGCTACTTCCTCTATGCAACGCGTGCTTACTTTGTGGCTGGGTTTTGCTCTGGTGCTGTTGATCGCGCCTTGGGTGTTCACCAGCAATTTGTCCATGACCATGTTGTCGCAAATGGGCATTGCCATCATTGCCTGTCTGTCCTACAACTTATTGCTCGGTCAAGGCGGCATGCTGAGTTTCGGCCACGCGGTCTACAGCGGCATGGGCAGTTACCTCACTATCCATGCATTGAACGCCGTGGGCCAGGGATCGCTGCATCTGCCGGTGAGCTTGCTGCCGCTGATTGGTGGAGTCGCCGGGATGGGCTTTGCGGTCTTGTTAGGTTTTGTCACCACCCGCAAATCGGGAACCGCTTTTTCCATGATCACTTTGGGCATGGCCGAACTGGTGTTTGCCATGTCGCTGATGTTTGCAGAATTTTTCGGTGGCGAGGCCGGTGTGTCTGCCAACCGGGTGGCAGGTGACACGGTGTTTGGCATCAGCTATGGGCCACAGCGTCAGGTTTACTACTTGATTGCTGCTTACACCTTCGTGAGCGTGGCCTTGCTTTACGCGTTGACGCAAACCCCGCTGGGTCGCATTTTGAACGCAGTGCGCGACAACCCCGAACGCGTGGAATTCATCGGCTACAACACCCAGCAAGTGCGTTACCGCGCATTCATCATTTCCGGTTTTTTTGCAGGCATCGCAGGCGGGTTGGGTGCACTGAATTTTGAAATCGTCACCGCCGAAGTGGTGGGCACGGCCCGTTCAGGCGCGTATTTGTTGTTCACCTTTTTAGGCGGAGCCACTTTCTTTTTTGGCCCGATTCTGGGCGGGATATTGATGGTGCTGGCATTTGTGCTCTTGTCCGAATTGACCAAGGCCTGGCTGCTCTACCTTGGCCTCGTGTTCTTGTTCATGGTGGTCTATGCGCCGGGTGGCTTGGCCGGGCTGATCATGGTGAATGTGCGCGTCATTCAGCGTGGTGCTTTCTCCCGTTTGCTCGGCGTATATGCCAGCTTGTTTGTCTCCAGTGTGCTGATGCTGGCAGGTGCCAGTGCCTTGATTGAAATGATTTACCACCTGCAACTCAATGCCGCCACTGGCGCAGATTTGGCGTTCGCCGGATTGGTGTTGCATACCGACGTGACATCCACCTGGCTCAGCGCTGGCGGTTTGTTGCTGGCAGGTGTGTTGATATTTGAATGGTCACGCAAGCGGTTCACAGAGAAATGGAGCCAGATTCAAACTGAATTGGCTCAGCCCGCTCAAGCAGGGGAGGCGGTATGAGTCAGGCTTACTCTCTTGAGTTGAAAAACCTGCGCAAGCAGTTTGGCAACACCGAGATCATTCGCGGCGTGGATTTGTCCGTGCAAACCGGCGAGCGCGTGGCCATCATCGGGCCCAACGGTGCTGGTAAATCCACCTTGTTCAACCTCATCAGCGGACGGTTTGCACCCAGCAGCGGTGAAATACATTTGCACGGTCAACGCATTGATTGCTTGAAACCCTTTGAGATCAACCGCCAAGGTTTGTCCCGCAGTTTTCAAATCACCAATATTTTTCCCAAGCTCAGCGTGTTTGAAAATTTGCGTTGCTCGGTGTTGTGGAGCCTGGGTCACCGTTACAGCTTTTGGTCGTTTCTCAGTCAATTGCATGATGCCAACGAACTTGCCCACGACTGGATGCGCCGCATTCATCTGGAACACAAAAGCGATGTGCTGGCCATGAACCTGACCTATGCGGAGCAGCGGGCCTTGGAGATTGGTATCACCATGGCCGGTGGAGCCAACGTGGTGTTGCTGGACGAACCCACTGCCGGCATGAGCACCAGCGAAACCAGTCGCTTCATCAGCCTCATTAAAGAAGTCACGCAAGGCAAAACCTTGCTCACGGTGGAACACGATATGGGCGTGGTGTTTGGTCTGGCCGACAAAATCGCGGTGCTGGTGTATGGCGAAATCATTGCCTTTGACACGCCAGACAAAGTCCGCGCCAACACCCGGGTGCAAGAAGCCTATCTCGGCAGTTTGGAAGAGCAGGAAGCAGGGCATTGAGCATGTTGAATATTGAACAACTTCATGCTTATTACGGCAAAAGCCATGTGCTGCAAGGCGTGAGTTTTCATGTCGCACAAGGTGAAATCGTGGCCTTGCTCGGGCGCAATGGCTCGGGTCGATCCACTACCGCCAAGGCCATCATGGGTTTGGTCGATTGCCAGGGCAATATGGTCTTCAAAGGCCAGTCGCTGATCAACCTCAAGCCATTTGACATTGCCCACATGGGATTGGGGTATGTGCCTGAAAACCGCGACATTTTTCCCAAACTGACCGTGCATCAAAATTTATTGCTGGGTTTGAAAGGCGATAAACCCGCCGGGCGCTGGAATTTTGAAGACATGTACCAGTTGTTTCCCCGCTTGCGCGAACGGCAACACACAGAAGCCGGTGTGCTGTCCGGTGGTGAACAGCAAATGCTGACCCTGTGCCGCACCTTGATGGGCGACCCCGAACTCATCATCATTGACGAACCCACCGAAGGCTTAGCGCCGAAGATCGTTGAATTGGTGGGACAGTTTTTGCG
>CANNRV010000056.1 GCA_947508145.1 Comamonadaceae bacterium | reverse complement strand
GGTGGGCTTGTGGATTGGCACCAGCATCCCCAACCGCTGGGGCATGTCGCAATGGCGGGCCACCTGGTCGCACCGCCTTGGCAGCAACCCGGGGGCTTCCAGCACCGGGGCTGACGCAGACGGCACGTATTATCCGGACAGGTTTTGGCTCAGCGCCAGTCAGGTGTTTTAAACATGCATTACCCGGATCGCTATGCCTACAACACCATCGCACTGGCGGTGGCCTGCCTGTGCCATGCAGCGGCTTGGGCGCAAAACACACCCGCAGCCAACACCTTGCCTGCGGGCGGCAAGCTGGTTGGCGGCAACGCCAGCATCAGCAGCAGCAGCAGCAACAGCTTGACGGTGAACCAGAGCAGCAACCGGGCTGCTATCGAATGGAAAAGCTTTAGCGTTGGCTCGGATGCGCGGGTGAATTTCATTCAACCCTCGGCCTCATCGGTCACGCTCAACCGCGTGGTCGGCGGCGACCCCAGCCAAATCATGGGGCGTATCAATGCCACCGGCCAAGTGTTTCTGGTCAACCCCAGCGGTGTCATCTTCGGGCCGAGTTCACAGGTGGATGTCGGCGGTTTGTTGGTCACCACCCACGGCATCAGCAACGACGATTTCATGGCCGGTAAATCCAGCTTCAGTGGCAACGGCAGCAGCGGCACCGTGTTGAACCAAGGTCAGTTGAAAGCCACCATCGGCGGATTCATTGCGCTGTTGGCCCCCGAGGTACGCAACGAAGGCGTGATCATTGCGCAGCAAGGCACGGTGGCCTTGGCAGCCGGCAACAAAATGACGCTGGTGTTCAACGGCAGCAGCCTGACCACGGTGGAAGTGGACCAAGGCATCGTCAACGCCTTGGTGGACAACAAACACATGTTGATTGCCGATGGCGGCCTGGTGCTGATGACCGCTCGCAGTGCCAGCGCTTTGATGGGCAGCTTGGTGAAAAACAGCGGCACCGTGCAAGCGCAAACCATCGCAAATCAAAACGGACGCATTTTGTTGCTGAGCGATATGAGCAGCGGCACCACCTTGGTGGATGGCAAGCTGGATGCCAGCTCACCGAATGGCGGCGACGGCGGTTTCATTGAAACCTCTGCTGCCAAAGTGAAAGTGGCTGACACGGCGGCTGTGACCACACTGTCCAAAAGCGGTCGTACCGGTAACTGGTTGATTGACCCGACCGACTACACCGTGGCCAGCAATGGTGACATGACAGCGACTGCGCTATCTCAAAGTTTGTTATCCAGTAATGTCACGATCCAAAGCACAAGCGGCTCCACCAGCGGAACAGGCAGTATTTACATCAACGATGCGGTGGTGTGGACATCAGCGAATTCGCTCACGCTGAATGCATATAAAGACATTTACATCAATGCATTGATGAGTGCCAGCAACAGCAGCGCGAGTTTGATTTTTAAATTTGGCCAGGGTTGGACAGACGGCATTTCCGGCACAGGTGTTTTGTCGGATTACTACGTGTACAAACCGGTCACGTTGGCGGGTAGCTCGAAGTTTTATACACAACTGGGCAGCAGCGGCGACACCAACACTTATGCGGATGTGGCCACCGGGGTCAAAACCAAAGTCTTGAGCCTGACCTCGATTCAAATACCCAAGCTGACCACCGCGCAAATATCCGCCATCACCACGGCCAATATGAGCAGCTTGTCTTCAGTGCAGTTGATCGCACTGAACTCGGTGCAAATTCAAACACTCAGCAGCGCACAGCTGTCAGCCATATCCACCAGCAATTTTTCACTGTTGGCGGCGACTCAAATAGGCAAGCTGACCACCAGCCAAATCAATACGCTCACTACCGCCACGGTCAAAGCATTGAGTTCTGCCCAAGTCGCTGCATTGACTTCAGCGCAAGCACAGTCGCTCACGACCAGCCAAATCTTGTCTTTGAGCAGCACGCAATTGGCGGCGTTGCCTACCGCGGATATCGTGGCCATGAGCACAGTGCAGCTGGGTGCATTGACTTCGGCGCAAATACAGTCGTTCACCACGGCACAAATTCCTAAGCTGACAACCAGCCAAATCGCATCCATTTCCACCTCAGTCATCGGTGGCTTGAACTCAGCGCAAATCGTTGCCCTGACCTCCTCCCAGATAGCTGCGATCACCACCAGGCAACTACCTTCGCTGACCAGCGGTCAAATCGCTGCCGTAGAGACCGCAGACATAGGCGCATTCAGTACAGCGCAAATCGGCTCTTTGACTTCAGTACAAATCCAGGCGTTAACCACCAATCAGCTCCCTGTGATGTCCAGTACGCAAGTGGCGGCTTTGCCCACGGCTTACATCAACAAATTAAGCACCGCTCAACTCAATGCCTTGATCGTGTCGCAAGTTCAGGCCTTGAGCACGGCGCACATGGCAAACCTGAGTTCTGCACAAATGGGCTCGCTGCCCACCGCAGATATTGTTGGCCTGAGCACGTCTCAAATTGGCGCACTCACCTCGGCCCAGTTGCCGGGGTTGACCACATCGCAAGTGTCTGCCTTGGTCACGACGCAGTTGCCGTCTTTGCGCACCACCTACATCAGCAGCCTGAGCACGGCACAGCTCAATGCCCTGGGCACGAGCCAAATCACCGTGCTGACCACGGGACAAATTGCCAACCTCAGCAGCAGCCAAATGGCTGCCATGTCTACGGCCAACCTCAGCAGCATGAGCACGGCGCAAATCAGCGGCATGACCTCGACGCAACTCAAAGCGCTGACCACCACGCAAATGATTGCGCTGGCCTCCAAGCAAATCGCCGCCATATCCACAGCTTCGATCAGTGCCCTGAGCAGCACACAACTCAATGCGATGAGTCTGTCGCAAATCAAAGCACTGACCTCGGCGCAACTCGGCAACTTCACCGCCCTGCAAATCGTTGCCCTGACCACAGCAGACATCGGCAAACTGAGCACGCTGCAAATCAGCGGCTTGACCTCCGTGCAATTGCTGGCACTGACGACAACGCAACTTCCTTCGCTGTCGTCTTTACAAATTGCTGCATTGCCCAGCACCTATGTCAACAGCTTGAGCGTTGCGCAACTCACCGCTTTGAGCACGGTTCAATTCAGTGGCTTCAATACTTCACAACTCACCAGTTTCAGCTCCAGTCAAATCGCCGCTTTGCCCACCGCTGACATCAGCGTATTGAGCGCTGCGAAACTCAATACCTTGAGCCAAACTCAGTTGCAAGCGCTCACCAGTACACAACTGTCGGCTATTTCATCCAGCAATCTGTTGAGCTTGTCAACAGCCGCACTCAGTAGCCTGAGCGCGACCCAGATCGCCGCCTTGCCCACGAGTGTGATCAACGGCTTGAGCAATACACAAATCGGTGCTTTCAGCGCGAGCCAATTGGCATCTTTGTCCACCAGCCAAGTGACCCAATTAAGTGCCTCGCAATTGCTGGCTTTGAACAGCGAACAACGCCAGGCTTTCAGCAGCACGCAAACCAATGCCTTGCCATCAGCACAGAGAAAGCAACTGATGAGCTTGACACTCAGCGATGCCGGCGTGAATGCCAGCCTGAGCGCCAATTCAAGCACTGACAACACGCCCGTGAACACCAACGCCAGCGGTTCTGCGGTCGTGCGGTTTCCAGCCACAGATGCATCAGCCGATTTCAAAGCGGTCACCGCCAATTACCTGACCGACAAAGACATCAAAGGCATTCAGTATCTGAACGCGGCACAAATACCTACGCTCACACCCACACAAATCACTGCGGTCAGTCTGGTGCAAATCAAAACACTGACCAGCACACAACTGTCCAATTTGCAAGCCGAGCAATTGCAAGCCTTGAGCCCCGGACAGTTAAGCGCGTTGAGCCCCAGCCAATTGAAAGTCTTGACCAGCAACCAACTGACTTCATTGACCCCCGGTCAATGGAACGCCATGAGCGACAACCAATTGGCCGCATTGACACCGCAACAACTGTCCTCACTCAGCCAAAAGGTCATGGGCAAACTGCGTGAGAGCCAATTGCAATCCTTGAGCGCACCGCAGTTGGCCAGTTTGTCCATCGACCAGTTCACCGCATTGAATAAAACCCAACTGGGATGCTTTACCTGCAACCAGCTGAAAGCCTTGCAGCCGCAACAAATGGCACAGTTGCCACTGGCGGTGTTCAAAGACCTGGTGAAGAAAAAAATGGATTGCATGTCCGCCCAGCAAATGGCGGCGTTGAACCCCGAGCAATTGCAAGTGGTCTTGAAAAACCAAGGCAACGACCTGAGCCGCGACCAGCTGCAAGCGCTGAACATCAACCAATTACAACAAGTGCCCACCGCGCAAGTGCAAAAGCTCAGCGCCGATCAGGTGCGCCAATGGTTACCCACGCAAATCGCGCAACTGCCTGTAGCGTCATTGCTGGCGATGCTGAAGTCACTCACACCGGAACAAGTAAAAGCACTGACCCCGACGCAACTGACCGGTTTGCAAGCCCCAGATGCGGCATTGCTCAAGCCCTTGCAGATACAAGCACTCAGCCCCGCGCAGTTCAATGCTTTGGCCCCGGAGGTGCTCACGCAATTCAACAAAGCGCAATTGCGCGAACTGCTGCCTGCGCAACTCCAACTGTTGAAAGCCGCGCAACTGGCCGCCTTGGACCCGGAGCAATTGACCTGGCTCAGCCCGGCGCAATTGACGGCTTTGAGTCCGCAGCAACTGGCCGTGTTGTCGCCCCAGCAATTGGCGGCCTTGAGCCCGAAGCAACAACAGGTGTTGTTACCCGAACAATTGACTCAGTTGTCAACCGGACAACTGCAAGCCTTTGGCAACCCTTTGTTACTGGCCAAACCCAAAACCGCTGCGGACCAGGTGATAGACAAAGATTTCCAGCAAATTGCCGCCGACCAGTTCACACCTGACAGATTGAATTTGCTCACGCCGCCGCAAGTGCGTTTGTTGACACCTCAACAATTGAATGGCTGGAACAAAACCCAATGGGCCAGTTTGTCGCCGCAACAATGGCAAACCTTGTCGCCTGAACAACTGGCGGCCATCGAACCCACGGCTTTGTCTGCATTGGATGCGACGGCTTTGAAAAATCTGGGCAGCAGCCAACTGGCGGGTTTCACCAATCCGCAATGGCAAGCCTTAACGCCTACGCAATGGCGGGTGGTTCCTGCAACAGCTTTGGCACGTTTGGGCAATGAGCAATTGCGTTTGCTCAAACCGGCTCAGCTCAATGCACTGGAAAAAGAGCAGTTAAATGCTTTGTCTAACAGTCAGTTACAAACCTTCACAGCACAACAAGTCAGCGCATGGAGTCCATTGCAATTACAGCAGCTCTTGCCCTCGCAACTGGCAGCCCTTAACCCGGCACAAATGAATGCCTTGAACGACAACCAATGGCGCGCCCTGCCAACGGCCAGCATCAAAGTGCTGCCCGCCGAACAACTGTCTATCTTGGCTGCGAAATCATTGAATGCTTTGGTGCCGGAGCAATGGCAGGCGTTCACGCCGTCGCAACTGGCAGCGCTGACGAGCAGCCAATTAAGTGCTTTGAAACCGTCTGCTTTGCAGTCCTTGAATGACACACAAATTGCCAGCTTGAGTAACTCGCAACTGCTGGCTTTGTCCGCCGATCAGTTCCGCTCGCTGTCGCCATTGCAATTGAATGCCCTGCCCGCCAATGTGTTTGTGCTGTTGCCACCCAACTATTTGCAATTGCTGGACCGCAACCAATGGGCGGGCATCACGCCACAAGCCGTGGCGTCCCTGGGTGAAGCGCAAATTCGCGGTTTGACGATTGTGCAAATGGCCGATTTGTCTGCCCCGCAACTCAACGCACTCTCGCCGGTGCAATTGCAAAGCTTGTCGCCCATGCAGTTGAATGCCATACCGCCTCGTCAACTCTGGTCGTTGACAAATGCTCAACTCAAATCGTTCACGCCCGAGCAAGTAGCGCAACTGGCACCGGCCCAGTTAAACAGCGTGCTGCCGCTGTTGGACACGGTGCAACTAAGTAACCTGAACCGCAGCCAAATGGCAGCGCTTGAACCCCAGCCCTTGCGTCAGGCACCGCCTGCGCCGCCAATGCCGCCGCGCTCCAAGCCTAACGCTCGCCCATAGACTGGCTCAGGGTTTTGGTCAGCGGTTTGGTCAAATAACTCAACACCGTGCGATCCAAGGCTTTGATTTCCACCGTGGCCGTCAGTCCGGGCCGCAGCTTGATTTCCTCTGCCTTGTGTCCTTTGAATTCTTTGCCCGTGATGACGACACGCACACGGTAATAACTCATAGGTCCTTGCCTGGTCTCTTCAGTCAAAACGTCTGAACTGATGTAACTGACATGGCCACGCATAGAGCCGTAAATGGAAGAGTCATACGCATCCAGCTTGATGCTGGTGGCTTGGCCAATGGCGACAAAGGCAATATCCGCTGGAGGCACTTTAGCCTCAACGATCAGGTTGTCGCCGCTTGGCAGCAACTCCATCACTGTTTCACCCGCCCGCACCACACCGCCAAGTGTGTTGATTTTGATGTTGTTGACCACTGCATCCACTGGAGCAATCAGCTCGGTGTGTTCCAACACCTGATTGCGGTCTTTCAATTGCTCGTTCTGTGTGCTCAGGTCTTCCTGAGCCTTGGTCATCTCAGCTTGTGCATCCTGGAAATATTTATTTCGCTTGCTTGTCAACTGTGCTTTGATATCCGCCACATTGCGCTGCAAGCGAAGAATATCGGCACGGCTGACATCGCCCGAGGCTTCCAGTTGGCGATTGATGCGCAATTCGTCCTCGCTCAGCGCCAATATGTTTTCCAAGGCAGCGATGTCGTCTTTGAACGCGGTTTGGCGCTTGTTGTACAAATCGGTTTGGTTGCGAATGTAATCTGCGTAAGCCAGCAAGCCCGGCTCAAAACTCAATGGCTTGCCGTAAACCTCGGCGTGCAATCGAGCCAGCGTGATGCGAAGCGCCGCCACCTTGGCACTGCTGTCAGACACGGCAGCGGCAGCGCGTTCCTTTTGCAATGTGGCCAGCAACTGACCGGCAGTCACGCTGTCGCCTTCTTTGACATGTAATTTGGTCAACACGCCGCCGTCAGAGGATTGCACCAACTGGGTTCGCTCCTGGGCAATCACTTGGGCCTGAGCCCGGGTCACTTGATCGATGCGGCCGTAATAAGCCCATACCACCAGACCAATCAGTCCAAGTATGTAAATCCATAGTGTGGAACGGGCACGGTTAGGCGGAGCTAGGGTTTGGGTCGGGTCTTGCCCTGTGATTTGCGGTGATGTACTCATACGGCTGGCTGTACCTGAGAAGGGTTGACTTGTTGAGAAGGGCTGGCAGATGCATTGGCTTGGGTGTGTCGTTTTTGCAGTTCTTGCAATACCGCATCACGCGGACCGTCCATCACCACACTGTTACCTGACACCACCATGATGCGGGTGACCAGGGGCAATATGCTGGGCTTGTGGGTGACGATCAACATGGTTTTACCGGCCTGCGATTCTTGCGCCAGCACCGCCAGACAACGGCGCTCTTGTTCGTCGTCCATGCTGGCGGTGGGTTCGTCCAATAACCAAACAGCAGGGTTGCACAGCACCAGACGGGTGAAGGCCAGCAATTGCTTTTGACCGCCGCTCAAACCTTTGCCGCCCTCTGAAATCACCCGCTCCAATCCCTTGGGGTGGCTGCTGACCAGCTTGTCCATGCCGGTGCGTTTCATGGCATTCAAAATGGCTTCGTCGCCGGGGTCGGGCAAACCGATCAACAGGTTTTCACGCAATGAGCCCTGGAACAAGCGGTGGTCTTGTTGCAGATAGCCAATGTGTTGACTAACCACCTGCCTGTTGATGTGGGACAAGTCCAGGTCATCTAGCAACACCCGGCCTTGCTGCGGCACATACATACCACTGAGTAAACGCAATAAGGTGGACTTGCCTGCGCCTATGGGCCCGAGTATGGCGATACGCTCTTGCGGTTTCACCTCAAGTTTGGGCAAAACCAATGCAGGCGGGTTGTCGGCATAGGCGAACTTCACGTCTTGCAGACTGAAAAAACCTTCGATACGGCCTGGGGCGAGTGGGCTTTGCGTGCCGTGGTGATCGGTTTTGAGTTGGTAAATGCGCTCTAAGCCGGCCAACGCGGCCTGGGCATGCGCGTGTTGCACCAACAATCCTGGAATCGCCATCACAGGGGCCAATATGCGACCGCTCAAAATCGAACTGGCAATCAGCGCACCCATGGTCATCTCGCCTTTCATCACCACGATAGCGCCCACCACCACCAGTCCGGCATAACTGATTTGCTGGATGGTGGCAGACATATAGCCCACGCTGTCGGTGGCGCCGCGCATCTTCAAATCGTTTTGTATCGTCATGCCGTTCACACCAATCCAGCGGGACAAAAATTTCCAGCCGCCTGAACCTGCTTTGATGGTTTCAATGCCTTCCACGGCTTCGACCAGCAAACCGGTTTTCATATTGGAGAGCGCTGCACCTTCGCGGGCTTGCGCCATGATTTTTTGGCGCAACGACAACCCCAACAACAAAGCAACAGCGCCGAAAACCAAAGGCACTGCCGCCACCCAGGGACTGGCCACCAGCATGATGACGAACGCAAACACCAAAGCCAAAGGCAAATCAATCAGGGTGAACAAGGTGCTGGCGGTGTAAAAACCGCGCACTTGTTCATAACCGCGCAATTGAGACGACAAACTGCCTACCGAGGCCGGCATTTGATCCACACGCAATTGCAATAAACGCTGAAAAATTTCATGCGACAAACGCTGGTCCAAGCCGACGATGACATAGTCCATCAAATGCGAGCGCGCAAACTTCATGCCCAGCTCAATCAATATGCTGATCAGCACGCCTGCGGCCAGAATCATCAAGGTGTATTCACTGCGCACTGGAATGACCCGGTCATACACCTGCATGGAAAACAACGATGTGGCCAGCGACAAAGCTCCGATAAATGCAGAAGCGATACATGCCTCAATCAAGGCGGTGCGATGAGCCAGTAACCCATCACGTACATGCGCCATGAAACTGTCTTTTTTCGTTGAGCCACTGGTGATACCCAGTCCAAAACCGAGTTCAACCGGTTTGGCAATCTGCACCACTGCGCAATGGTGTTGTATTTGCTGCTCGCTGAGTTTGTCCACGCCTGTGGGCGTGGCCACCAGCCATTCGCCTTGCGGGTTGCGATCCACCACCACCCCCCAACCGCTTTGCACTGTGTGGCATAGCAGCGGCAATTGAACACGTTCCGGGTGTTTCAGCCATCGCGGTTTGGGCAATCCCATGCGTGAACACACTTGGGCCAAAGCGGCCTCGGGTTTGTCAGTCTGGTCTAAAGCGGTCGCAGCAGAAGCTAGCCTTAGAGGATCCAGGCTGGTCGCTTGCATTTGTGCCAGCCGGTTGAAAGCCCATTGAAATTGTGGATGTTTAGCTGTGGCGTTCATATGAATGTCCGGGCTTAGTGAGGGTCAAGCCCCAAGCGGATTTGCAAGCGGTTCATGGCTGCAACCATGCCCGCTTTGGCATCGGCCAGGGCGTATTCGTTTTGCGCGAGTTCGCGCACTGCATTGAGCAAATCCAACCAGGATTTGCGACCGGCTTGAAACTGCCGTTGGTAAGACTCCAGCACTTTTTCAGAACCTTGCACCGACTTGAGCAAGGCGACCATGCGGCTGCGTGAGTTGGCGAATTCTTCGCGGTCGTTTTCAAAGCTTTGCTGTACATCCCGCATGGCCGCTTGCACAGCTTGTTCGCTGCTGGCCACCCGGGTACCCATGGCCTGGGCTTCTACGATATTGGCAAAGCCCGCACCGGGGGAATAGCGCAAGCCCAGAAAAGCGGTGGTCGATGTGTCCGGATTACCGGGTATGCCACTCAAAGGCTTGTACACCCGGGCAAACACCTGAGGGAATGCCTCAGCGTTTTTAGCATGCAAGCGTTCTTTGACCTGGTTGACCTCGTGGCGGGCTTTGGCCACAGAAGGGTGCGCTGCGGCTAATTGAAACCAATCCATACGGTTGAGTTCATCAGCAAAGTAGTCTGTTTGTGACAAGCTGTCGGCGTAATACGCAGATGCATAACGTCGATTCAAATCTTCTTCGCCGCTGAACTGGGTCAACCGGGTGAGTGCCACTTGCAAACTGGTTTTAGCCGCATTGCGTTCCACATCGGTTTGCAATAAACGTGAATCGACCAATTCCAAATCGATCACCGGCGAGGCCTCGGCCTGCACCCGTCTGCGCATTTGCTGCTGATAATCCTGTAATCGTTTCAGCGTTCGATCTGCCACTTTCAAACGTTCGCGCGAGGCAATCATGTTTTGCCACGCGTTGACGATTTGCAAAAACACATCTTGCTGCTGCAAATACACTTTGATCAGACTGATGTTAGCCACTACCTTGGCTTCATTGATACGCGCTGAATTGCGACCGGCATCCCACAGTGTTTGGTCTACCTGAATCACTTTATTCGGGTAAGAACGTAAATTGCCCGAATCAGATTCGACAGTAGCTGTTACTGTCGGCCAGCGCAAACGTTCTGTGGCTGTGACGTCCTGGGCAGTGGCGCGTGTCTCCGTACGGGCTGCGACCAACATGGGGTAAGTATCAGCAGCGGCTTGCAGTAATTGGGACAAGGTGAGGCCTGCCAGAGGCAGCATATCCGCATTGACAGCCAACGGTGGTAAGGCATCAGGCTGAGATGCAACTTGCACTTTAGATTCAGTGGCTGGTAGCTGCAAATTACTGACATTGCGAGCCTGCACCGCGCCCGTATCCAAAGGTTTGAGTTCAGCCACCGTCAACGCTTTGGGCGCAGGCACTGGCACCATTTGGGTTTGTTTTGCAGGCGGTCTTGCATGCAACTGACCACAGACAAGCAAGGCCTGCACGCCTAGGGTGTAGGCTAAACAGGCCAGATACC
>CANNRV010000055.1 GCA_947508145.1 Comamonadaceae bacterium | reverse complement strand
GGGTTGAGGAGATAGTTTTCGTACATCTCTTCGACGTAAGGCGCGTTGCCCCCGAAGAGATAGGTGTTGCCTGCATAGGCTTGATAGACGGACGAACCCGACTGCGGTGAATCGCTCATTGCTGACCTCCGTTTCCCTGCAGGAAACATAAGCTTGGTTGATGAACCCTCCGTGACACGGCTGAACCGGATAACGGATGCGACCGGTATGGAAGTGCACACCGGTATGTCAGGCCATTGTGCCACCGAAGCCTGACAGTTTCACGACAAAGTCTCAGCTTGACCGCTGCGCCGGGCTCAAACGCCGCTCACCGCCGCAAGCGGCAACGTTCGCTACACGTTTGACCCGGCTCATCGGTCAGGTGTGACGTGTTTGAGTCTATTAAACCAATTGTTCTTTGATCTGCTGCAAGGGCGTCGGGTCGTCCATCGTGGTCAAGTCGCCGGGGTCGCGGTTTTCGCACACCGCTTGTATGGCGCGACGCAGCAGCTTACCGCTGCGTGTTTTGGGCAACAGGCTGAGGAACAAGACGCGTGACGGTCTGGCGACAGCGCCCAGTTGGCTGTCCACCAGCTTCATGATCTCGCCTTCCAGCTTCAGGCGGGCAGCTGCATCGCCCAAAGCGGATGCGTCTTTGGCCACCACAAAGGCCATGGCCGCTTGGCCTTTCAAGGCATCGGCGACACCGACCACGGCCACCTCGGCCACGTTCGGGTGGCTGGAGATGCTTTCCTCGATTTCGCGGGTGCCCAAACGGTGTCCGGCGACATTGATCACGTCATCCGTGCGCCCCAGGATGTAAAAGTAACCGTCCTCGTCGCGCACGCCCCAGTCAAACGTGGAATACACCAGCTTGCCGGGCACGCTTTGCCAATAGGTTTTGACGAAACGTTCATCGTCACCCCACAGGGTTTGCAAACAACCGGGCGGCAGCGGGCCTTCGATCACGACCACGCCTTTTTCCTGCGCACCGGTCAGCTCTTCGCCGGTGTTGTCGTCCAAAAGCTTGACGTTAAAGCCGTACATGGGCACGCCGGGGCTGCCGAATTTGCTGGGCATGGATTGCACGCCATTGGCCACGGTCAATATGGGCCAACCGGTTTCGGTCTGCCAGTAGTTGTCGATGATGGGCTTGCCCAAACCGTCGGCAATCCATTGGGCGGTCGGTTCGTCCAGCGGCTCACCGGCCAGGTACAAGGCCTTGAGGCTGGAGATATCGTATTTGGACAGCAGCGCCGGGTCTTGCTTTTTCAACACACGCACCGCTGTGGGGGCGCTGAACATGTGCGTGACTTGGTATTTCTCAACCAATTCCCACCAGACACCGCCGTGCGGACGCGTCGGCAGGCCTTCGTACATCAGCGTCGCCATGCCAGCGATCAGCGGGCCGTAAATGATGTAGCTGTGGCCCACCACCCAGCCGATGTCGCTGGTGCTGAAATACACCTCGCCCGGCTCAGCTTGGAAGATGTGTTGCATGCTGGCGGCCAGCGCCACGGTGTAACCGGCGGTGTCGCGCTGCACGCCTTTGGGTTTGCCGGTGGTGCCTGATGTGTACAGCGTGTAACTGGGATGCGCCGCATCCAGCCAGACGCAGGGCACGCGTGCATTCAGGTGTTGCTGACGCAAAGCGGCGTAGTCGTGATCGCGTGCTGGCACGCTGGTGAACGGGGCCAAACCGCGATCCACCATCAACACCGCCGACGGTTTGTGTTGGCTGAGCGTTATGGCTTCGTCCAACAAGGGTTTGTAGGGCACCACCTTGCCGCCGCGCGAACCGGCATCGGCGCTGATGATGAGCACAGGGGATGCGTCGTCAATGCGCGTTGCCAAAGAGTGCGAGGCGAAACCGCCGAACACCACAGAGTGAATCGCGCCTATGCGCACACACGCCAACATGGCAAACGCCGCTTCGGCAATCATCGGCAGGTAAATCAGCACCCTGTCGCCCTGCTTCACCCCCAAGCTTTGCATGATGGCCGCCATGCGCTGCACCTCATCGCTGAGCTGCACGAAGGTGTAAGTCACTTCCTGGCCGGTTTCGGTAGATACGTAAATCAGCGCGGGCTGGTCGCCCCGGCTTGTCACATGCCGGTCCACCGCGTTATGGCAGACATTGGTTTGTCCGCCCACAAACCAGTTCGCAAACGGCGGTTGGCTGTAGTCGCAAATTTGCCTGGGTTTGACATGCCAGTCGATCAATTCCGCTTGCTCAGCCCAAAAAGCGTCGCGGTCTTGAATGGATCGTTGGTAAAAACTGGCGTAGGTATCCAAAATGGTCTCCGTTATTTGATCAAGGCCTGCACTTCTTTGAAATGCGGGTGCTCAGCGCTGCGCAGCCATTCGAACAAGACCATTTCGGTGGTCAGCAGTTCGGCCCCGGCGGCGGCCAGGCGGTCGTAGGCGGCATCCCGGTTGCGTTCGGTGCGCGAGGTACAGGCATCGGTGACCACCCACACGTCAAACTCGTCTTCCAACAAGTCCAAAGCCGTTTGCAGCAAACACACATGGGCTTCCACCCCGGCCAACACAATGCTGGCTGGCGCTGGCTCGGCAGCCCCCGGTTTTTGCAAATGCTTAGGCAGGCTGCGTGCGTTACCTGCCGGTTTGCTTTTAACCTCGGGTCGCAACCATTCCACCAAGCCTTCTTCGCAGGCGCTGAACTGCATTTTGGCCAGTGTTTGCCTACACAGGGCTTTCAAAGCAGGCGGGTTGCTGCCCAGTTTGCCCGGGTTTTGCTCGGTGCCCCAGACCGGCACCGCCAGCAACTGCGCGGCTTGCGCCAGACGCATGGCATTGGCCAGACAGGCCTCACCCTGAAACAGGGCGGGCAACAAGCGCTCCTGGTAATCGACCAGCACGAGTTGGGAGTCTTCGGCGTCGAGCAGCATGGTCAGATCTTCACCACAATGCGGCCGCGCACCTGGCCGGCCATCAGCGCATGGGCTTTTTCCACGGCCTGATCGAGCGTGACTTCTTCGATCATGCTTTCCAGTTTGGCCAAGTCCAGATCAAGGGCCAGGCGGTCCCAGGCTTGTTGGCGCAAGGCCAAGGGTGCCATGACGGAATCGACGCCGATCAGGCGCACATTGCGCAAAATGAACGGCATGACGGTGGTGGGCAAATCCATGCCTTGCGCCAAGCCGCAAGCCGCCACCGCGCCGCCGTATCGGGTTTGTGCCAACACATTGGCCAGCGTGTGCGAGCCCACCGCATCGACCACACCGGCCCAGCGTTCTTTTTGAAACGGCCTGCCGGGTGCTGACAATTCCGCGCGGTCCATGATGTTGTGCGCTCCCAGGCTTTTCAAATAGCTTTCTTCGCTGGCTTTACCCGTTGCAGCCACCACCTGATAACCGAGTTTGGACAGCAAAGCCACTGCCACGCTGCCCACGCCGCCGGTGGCACCGGTGACCAAGACCTCGCCCTGACCCGGCTTCACGCCCTGCTGTTCCAACGCCATCACGCACAACATGGCGGTATAGCCCGCCGTGCCAATGGCCATGGCCTGGCGCGGCGTAAAGGCTTGGGGCAATTTCACCAGCCAATCGCCTTTCAAACGCGCCTGCTCGGACAAACAGCCCCAGTGGGTTTCGCCCACGCCCCAGCCGTTGTGTACAAACCGGTCACCGGCTTGCCAGCCGGGGTGTGTCGAGGAAATCACGGTTCCTGCGCCGTCTATACCGGCCACCATCGGCCAAACCCGAACCACCGGGCTTTTGTTGGTGATGGCCAGACCGTCTTTGTAATTCAGCGTGGAATAGGCCACTTGCACATGCACATCGGCGTCCGGCAGGCGGCTGGTTTCCAGTGACTGGATGCCAGCACTGAATTCGGGTTCTTTGTTTAAGAGGAGTGCGCGAAACATACAGTTATCCTTTTATGGGGGTCGATTGCAAACCCAGCGATTGTGCGACAGGCGGGCACCGTGGCTGAGCTGGCTAGAATCGCGGTCATGCGGTTATGTATCTTTATTTTGTTTTTGAGCCTGGGCATCGCCCGGGCTGCGCCTGCCGCACCTGAGCCGGATGAGTTGGAAAACTTCCTCAACCAGTCATTGGTGCTGTCCCAGATTTCGAATATCAGCAAGTCAGTGAGCAACAAGGCTTCTGGTTTAGTGCTAGATGCCATGGGTTTTCTGGGCGTGCCCTACAAACGTGGCGGCACTGGCGGCAATGGCTTTGACTGCAGCGGTTTTGTGAGAGCCATGTACGAAAACAGCCTGGGCCTGCTGTTACCGCACAACGCCAAGGCGCAAGCAGCAGCCACTGAAAAAATCGATGCCTCTGAATTGCAGCCCGGCGATTTGGTGTTTTTCAATACCTTGCGCAGAACCTTCAGCCACGTGGGTATATATATAGGCGAAGGCAAATTCATTCACTCGCCACGCGCTGGGGGCGAAGTCCGCATCGAAAACATGTCTGACCGCTACTGGCACCAGCGCTTCAACGGAGCACGCCGCGTCAGCCCTGAGTTGTTGGATCAATCGGCTGCAGCCCAGTTGCGCTGACTTGTGTCAGCGGGCAAGCTCAAACTCCTGTATTTGATTCATTAAGAGGTGTGTGGCCATGTCTGAACCCCTGCTCATTGCCCGCAATGCCAAAACCGATTGCTACCTGCTGCCTTCACTGGCCAACCGCCACGGCCTGATCACCGGCGCCACCGGCTCCGGCAAAACAGTCACCTTGCAAACCATGGCTGAATCGTTGTCGCGCATTGGCGTGCCCGTGTTCATGGCGGACGTCAAAGGCGATTTGACCGGCATCAGCCAGGCGGGCGCGGCTTCCGCCAAGATGAAGGCCTTGCTCAAAGACAGGGGCTTGGACTTGCCGACTTTCGCCGCCTGCCCTGTGACTTTGTGGGATGTGTTTGGCGAACAAGGCCACCCGGTGCGCGCAACCGTCAGCGACATGGGCCCGCTGCTGCTGTCGCGCATGCTGAATTTGAACGACACCCAGTCCGGTGTATTGAACCTGGTGTTCAAAATCGCCGACGACCAAGGCTTGTTGCTGTTGGATTTGAAAGACTTGCGTGCCATGTTGCAGCACGTGGGCGAAAACGCCAAGGATTTCACGCTTGAATACGGCAACATCAGTGCGGCCAGCATTGGTGCGATTCAGCGCGGTTTGTTGCAAATTGACGAGCAAGGCGGCGACCAGTTTTTCGGCGAGCCGATGCTGGATATCCAGGACTTTTTGCAAACAGATAGCAATGGCCACGGTCTGGTCAACATCTTGGCGGCGGACCGCTTGATGCATGCGCCTCGCTTGTACGCCACGTTTTTGCTGTGGATGCTGTCCGAGTTGTTTGAGCAATTGCCTGAAGTCGGCGATCTGGACAAACCGAAACTGGCGTTTTTCTTTGACGAAGCCCATTTGCTGTTCAATGACGCGCCCAAGGTCTTGATCGAACGCATTGAATTGGTGGTCAGACTGGTGCGTTCCAAAGGCGTGGGCGTGTATTTCGTCACACAAAACCCCTTGGATATTCCAGACCGGGTGCTAGGCCAGTTAGGCAACCGGGTGCAACATGTGTTGCGGGCGTTCACGCCGCGCGACCAAAAAGCGGTGGCGGCCACCGCGCAAACCATGCGACCGCGCAAAGGCCTGAATATTGAAGCGGCCATCTCAGAGTTGTCGGTAGGTGAAGCGCTGGTCAGCATGTTGGATGAACAAGGCCGCCCGACAGAAACCGAACGCGTGTTCATCGTCCCGCCGGGCAGCCAGTTGGGACCGATCACTGCCGAGCAACGCAAACAGCTACTGGCCTCATCGCTGGTCGCGGGGGTCTATGAAAAAACCATTGACCGGGAATCGGCTTACGAAAAAATCAAAGGACGTGCGCCCGCCATGGATGACAAGGCGGTGGCCAAGGCCAGAGAAGCCATGAAAGCGCCGGCCTCTGAGGCTGAGCCTGCCAATCCCTTGATGTCGCAAGTGTCCGATTTGCTTTTCGGCAGCACCGGCCCGCGCGGCGGACAGCGCGAGGGTGTGGCTCAAATTGCCATGCGCAGCGCGATCAGAACCGTGGGCTCATCTATCGGACGGGAAATTGTGCGCGGCGTACTGGGCGGTTTATTAGGTGGCGGCAAACGACGCTGATACGCCTGAGGTTCACTCAAACCGCCATAGCGGTGGCAGTTTGGATTTGCCAAACTGTCATTTGAACTATTTATCATTCTTTTGAATCGTCCCTGGTCGGGTGCGAACAACGCACTGACAAAACTGAATTTGTCATTTATTCAATTTGAAGTTGTTGTTTTTTACGATTTGATCATTTTTGTTGATATATTGTAGGCACCCAAGGTTTGACAGGAAAGAACCTTGCCTTTCCCCTTTTTGAAGTTTTGTGCGATATGACACCAAGACCTTTATTTCTGAATGCCTTGAAAAGCCTGTCCTTGGCTATTTTGATGATTGTGATGTCTGCTTCCGCATCGGCACAGACACGCTGGTCGGCGGCGCAAAGCTCTATGTATCCCTATGTCGACAATATGTTGCTGACCCGACATGAGCAGACCGTGTTGCTGGGCGAAGGCCAACAACAAACTGGTATTTTTTATGCCACTTTGCCTGATGCCTTCAGCGAACAAGCCCAACACGAACTCATCAGTGACGGTTTGGCTAAAAACTGGCGTCTGCATTCGCTGATGCGACTGGGCACGAGTTACATGGTCACCTTGACCCAGGACGAACGCATACTTGATATACGGCTGACCAACACCAATGCGGGAGTGGATGCTGTGTATTCAATTTTGTTGAATCAGAATGCGGGCCGCCCACACGCGACTGTGTCTGCTTCCAGTCAGTGATCCGCTTGCCGAGCCTCCCTCTATCCCAACAAGTTTGAAGTATGCAATCCACTTTCAGTTTTCCTAAGAAATCTCTCAGCCTGGTCTTTGTCTGTGCATTTCTGACTGCATGTTCTTCCATGATGGGTTTAGACGACGATGACAGCAACAGCATGTACGGCTCAGTCAAATTGCCCCCTCGTTTGGGTGATGTGAATACAAATAAAGCGCCGGTTGCGGTTTCTCTGAAAACCAAGGAACAGCCAGTCTCCCTGAGTATTCCGGCCAGCGTGGCTGAAGCACAGCCAGCGCCCAATGCCGCGAGCTCAGACGCCAACCAAGCTGCACCTGCAGCCGTGGCGGCCAAAGCCACGCCAGTGGCCCCGCCCAAAGCGGTTTTGCCGCCTGCGGATGAAACAGCTGCAGCTCTGCCCATGCTGTTTGCCCCTTACATCGCCACACTGCGTGAAGGTGATCTGCCGCGCCGCTGGCAAAAACAACCCTCCTACGACTTCCCCTGGATTCCCGGCGCCCTGCCTACCCGCACCAATGAAGAAACCGTGGTCGGATACGGCGAACAAATGCTGGGCCGTCTCTATGCACACGCCAGTTTTGCCGAGCGTGCGGCTGCAGCACCTGCCATCACTGAATCAGTGCAAGTCAAACCCCTGCCCCCTGCCAAAGACAAAAAAGCGGGTAAAAACGCCAAGAACGCTGAACCACCGGCAGAACCCACTCCCGCACCGGTTGAAAAAACCGTCAGCAACAAAAAACTGTTGCAATGTGAAGGTGGCGCAACCTGTCTGGATGCAGCCAGAGATGTCCTGGTTGAAGATGCCAAAGCCAAAGGCTGGGAAATGCTGCTCAGCCGCCGCGTGAGTCTGCACAATTCTTTTCAATTCAGCCGAGGCGAACGTGTGATCTGGGTAGAACTCAATTCCAACGGCAAACGCGACCTGGACATCGAATACACATTGCTGCCTTTGCAGGCCAGAGACGCTAAAAAATAACTGTATTCGCTTCAAGCAATAGGTTCATCCGCTTACCAGTGGAGTTGTCTGCTGTTTAATGCCATTGCGCTGGCCGCTGGACTGATCAAATTATTTGTTTGATTTCTTCAAATTAATTCCATGTTTTTGTTCGATGCAGGCCTAAACTGCACCCCATGACAGAAACAACCACACTTGAACAGCCGCCAACACCCCGTTACAGCCTGACAGCCATCTTGCTGCACTGGTTACTGGGCTTGGCACTGGTGGGCTTGTTCATCATGGGCTCTTTCATGGCGGACTTGCCCATCTCCCCCTTGCGACTCAAGCTTTTCAACTGGCACAAATGGGCCGGTATTTGCGTGCTGACCTTGTCGGTACTTCGTTTGCTGTGGCGTCTGACCCACCGGCCACCTGCACTGCCTGCAGACATCCAAGCCCACATGCCAGCATGGCAGCGCTTTGCGCACCATGGCGCACAGTACGCCATGTATGCTTTGTTTTTCATCGTGCCTCTGGTGGGCTGGGCGTACAGTTCGGCTGCCGGTTTTCCGGTGGTGGTGTTCGGCATCCTCCCTTTGCCCGACTTTGTGGCTGCTGACAAAGAATTGGCTGAGTTGATTGAACCCTGGCACGAAATCACGGCCGATGCCCTGGCTGCACTGGTGGTGCTGCACATTGCAGCGGCGCTGAAACACCAATGGTTTGACAAACACGCTTTGTTGCAACGCATGTTGCCCTCTAAAACTCACTGATTCAGGCTAACTATGTTTCAAAAAATAATTTCAAGCGGATTGCTTGTCCTGTTTGCAGCCAGCACACACATGGCCATGGCAGAGCAAAAACTGCAAGCCGCTCAAAGCGACATTGTGTTTGTCAGCAAACAAATGGGCGTGCCGGTCGAAGGCCGTTTCAAAGCCTTTGACGCCCAGATCAATTTCGACCCGGCCAAACCTGCCGCCGCCAAAATCGCTTTCAGCGTTGACATGACCAGCGCCACGCTGGGCTCCAAAGAAACCGATGCTGAACTGCTCAAACCGGATTGGTTCAACACCGCCAAATTCGCCAAAGCCAACTTTCAATCAACCGCGGTGAAAAACACCGGCCCTGGCAAATACGAAGTCAGTGGCAAACTCAGCATCAAAGGCTTGGGCCAGGACATCATTGTCCCGGTCAGCCTGACCCAAACCGGCGGGCTCACCACTGCCGTAGGCGCATTCGCTCTCAAGCGCTTGCCCTTCAAGATCGGTGACAACGAATGGTCAGACACCTCCATGGTGGCTGACGACGTACAAGTGAAATTCAAATTTGTACTGTCAGGCGTTGCCAAACTGTAATTTTTCAACAACACACCAGGAGTTTTTCCATGCGTCAACTTTTCATCGCCACTGCATTGACAGCCACCGCTGTCGCCAGCTCGATCAGCGCCCAAGCCGCCACCTACAACATCGAGCCAACACACACATTTGTTACCTTTGAAGTGACCCACTTCGGTACATCCACCAACCGCGGCCGCTTTGACAAAAAAGAAGGCACAGTGCAATTTGACCGCGCTGGCAAAACCGGCAAAGTGGACCTGACCATCCAAGCCGACTCCATCAATACCGGCACCGAAGCTTTCAATGCTCACCTGAAAAAGCCTGACTTTTTTGACGCAGCCAAGCACCCCACCATGCAGTTCACTGCTGACAAATTCAGCTTCAACGGTGACAAAGTGTCTGAAGTGGCTGGCAGCCTGACCATGCTGGGCAAAACCGTACCCGTGGTGTTGAAAGCCACCAACTTCAATTGCTACGACCACCCCATGCTCAAACGCGAAGTTTGCGGCGGCGACTTTGAAACCACCATTTTGCGCAGCCAATGGGGCATGAACTGGGGCATCGACTTCGGCATCCCTGACAAAGTGAAATTGCTGATCCAAGTTGAAGCTGTGAAACAGTAATCACTGCATTCAAGCCGGGGCAACCCGGCGTTCAACCATGAAACCGCCCGGCGTAAGCCCGGCGGTTTTTTCATGCCCTGTGGATACTCATACGCAAACTTCCACAGAACAATCAGCGGCAAGCAGGGCAGTTACAAGGAAAGCGTATCCGTTTTGCATACATATATTTAAATATATAGATTACTATTTAAGACCAACAGCATTCTTTCTGATTCAATGCCAGAAAACCTGATCAACACCCGCACCGGTGAAACCGCCCCCAAGTACGCACCGGCCCACGCTAACAGCGTCGGTACGCAAACACCGCGTTTGCTCGATGCAAGTTCAAGTGCGCTGGCGGCAAGCGCCACACTGGCTGCATGCGGTGGCGGCGGCGGCTCGGGTGGCACAAGCTCACTCCAAAAAGATGAAAACGGTTACGTCATTGAATCCACTGTCGCTGCCACCACAGGCAACAACCCGTCGCAAAGTAACACGACTGTTAATCCACCCGTCAAACCCAGTGAGTCACAAGCAGCCCGGTTTTTAATGCAGGCCTCATTTGGAGGCACTTATGAACAGATACAGGATGTTCAAAACAAAGGCTTTGAAGCATGGCTAGACACAGAGCTCGCAAAAAACTGGCTAGAAGACAACTCTCACTACAACTGGTTTAAAAACCATGGTTACTTTGACAGCCGCACCAGAAGCAATGGAGAAATCGGTGTAGATAACAGTGTGTGGCGCAAACTCATGACAGCCCCGGATGTCTTGCGACAACGCGTGGCCTATGCTTTGTCGCAAATTTTCGTCGTCTCCATGAATGGTTTGGGTGCCATGAGTTGGCGCAACGTAGGCGCTATTTGCTACATGGATTTGCTTGAAAAAAATGCGTTCGGTACTTATGAGGCTTTGCTCAAAGCCGTGACCTTATCGCCTGCCATGGGGATTTACCTGAACATGAAAGGCAGTCGCAAAGCCAATGGTTCAAGTGCACCGGATGAAAACTATGCCCGCGAGGTCATGCAGTTGTTCAGTATTGGTTTGTATCAATTGAATGACGACGGCAGTGTGAAAACAGACACAAGTGGCAAACCTGTTGAAACATATTCACAAAAGAATGTGACCGAACTGGCCGCCATATTCACCGGCTGGTGGTTTAACAGCAATAACGACCCGACAAAACTGGATTATTTGAACCAGCCCATGAGCAACGATGG
>CANNRV010000054.1 GCA_947508145.1 Comamonadaceae bacterium | reverse complement strand
TGGTTAGGCCGTTTTATTTCCAATGTGTCGCGTTTTTTGACCGGCATTGAAATTCACCCGGCTGCAGTCATCGGCTCTGGCGTGTTTTTCGATCACGCCATGGGCGTGGTGGTGGGCGAGACTGCCGAGATTGGCGACGGCTGCACCATCTACCAAGGGGTGACGCTGGGCGGCACCTCGTTGTACAAAGGCACCAAGCGCCACCCGACGCTGGGCCGCAATGTGGTGGTGGGAGCCGGTGCCAAAGTGCTCGGTGGCTTCACAGTTGGCGATGGTGCCAAGATAGGCAGCAATGCGGTGGTCACCAAACCGGTACCGCCTGGAGCCACGGCGGTTGGCAACCCGGCACGCATCATTCAAGCCAATACCGACGCATTGCGTGAAGAAGTCGCCTCCAAAATGGGTTTTTCAGCCTACGGCGTGACGCAAAACGACGACCCGCTGAGCCAGGCCATACGCGGGCTGATTGATTACACGGCAGAGCAGGACAAGCAAATCGCCATGCTGTGGCAGGCGCTGGAAAAAATTTCGCAAGGCTCAATGCATGCTACGGACTGCGTCCCGCAAGATGCCGCAAAAAATGTGCACGCTGATATCGAAAAACTCAACAAACTGATCGACTGAACCGGTCAAGCCCGGCGGTTTCAAGTCGATTCATCAGCTATGCCTGCTTTCATCAAATTACATCCGCACAGTCTGGGTTTTCATCACTTGGACAACGGCAGTTACGAAGCCGAGTTGTCTTTCAGCGTTGAGCAATACGGTTTGATGGTGCGCAATTGCCTGATCAAACTTCAGCTGTTTGCCCCGAACGAATTCCATACCCATTGGTGGATGGTCTGCGAAGACCCGGCGCAACTCAATGTGCCGGGGTTTGCGGTGTTTTTGCGCTCGCTGGAAAAATATGTTTTTGCCACACTGAAATATTCACCCGAGGAAGCGGTGATGAACAGCCCGCAGTCTGCCATTTTGCGCTTGATCGGCAGTGGTTCTGCCAGCAGTGAATTGTTTTTTGAAAAAATGTATTTTGATATCACGCAAGTGGCTTTCCACTTGGTGAAGGATTGAACAACTACGCAGGCGGGTTGTAGGGGCGCACAGCGGTTTTGGGCCTGAAGGCTTTGCAAAAAGCGTCTCGGGTTTGCATATAAGGCCCGCCGATCAAATCGATGCAATAAGGCACGGCGGCGAATATGCCGTCGACCAGACTCACACCTTGCGCGTCCTTCAATCCACCTAAGGTTTCGGTGATGGACTTGGGCTGGCCGGGTAAATTGATGATCAAACTATTTCCGCGAATCACCGCCACTTGTCTGGACAAAATAGCGGTGGGCACAAAGCGCAAGCTGATTTGACGCATTTGCTCGCCGAAGCCGGGCATCTCTTTGTCGGCGACAGTCAGCGTGGCTTCAGGCGTGACATCGCGAATCGCGGGGCCGGTGCCGCCGGTGGTCAACACCAGAGAGCAGCCTGCATCAACCAACTCAATCAGTGTTTGACTGATCAAGCCTTGTTCATCTGGAATCAAACGGGCTTCAAACACCAGCGGGTTGTGCAAGGCCTGTTGCAGCCATTCGCGCAAAGCGGGTAAGCCCTTGTCTTCGTAAGTGCCGCTGGAGGCGCGGTCGCTGATGGACACAATGCCTATGCGTACGGTGTCTAAAGAGGGGTCTGCATTCACGGGTTCTCTGCCTTTTGCGCGGACAACTGATCGCGCACGAGTTTGAAAATATCGCGGTACGCGCGGCCTTGTCTGGGAAAAGCGCCTTGAGACACCGCGCTTTTATCCGGCAGTCCGTCTTTGCGGGCTTGCCGCACCAAGGCGCGCAACTGTTGGCTGTCGGTGTCCGGGTGTGCGGCCAACCAATCGGACAGCGCTTGGTCATCTTTGAGCAAGCGGTCACGCCAATGTTCTGCCATGTGCAGGGCCAAGGTTTCTTCGGCGCTGCCGTTGTGCTGTACATCCAGCGCGGCGCGAATGGCTTGTACTTGCGGTTCATCCAGCTTGCGCATCAGCTTGCCGACAAATTGCATCTGGCGGCGCAGGCCTTCAAAGTTGGTGATTTTTTTCGCGTCCCGAATGGCTTCGAACAGCAATTCAGGCACATGTTGTTGGGCCACCAATTGCTGCATGGCATCCTGGCGCAATTGCAGCAGGTCTTCGCCTAACTTTTGCAGCTCGAAACTTTCGCGTTTAAGGTCGGTCCGGCTGGCGCTGTCGCTGCCTTTGAGCTCGCGTTTCAGCTCAAGATCGAGCTCGCTGCCTTCAGCCACAAAATGGCCTTTGACGTAATAACCTTTGGTGGGTTTGCGTGACATATGAAGGGGGTGATGGTGTGGCAAGTATCATAGCCGTCGATATGAAACCACATTCCAACACCCCTTCCTCCTCTGACAAAGCCCTGCCGGGATTCAGCCACAGCCGGGCGCAATTTGAAGCGCTGGTAGACAGCGCACTCGCACATGCCAAAAAACTCGGTGCCACCAACGCAGCCGCTGAAGCCTCCGAAGGCTGCGGTTTGAGCGTCTCGGTGCGCAAAGGTGATCTGGAAAACGTCGAGCGCAACCGCGACAAGTCTTTGGGCATCACGGTGTATGTGGGCAACCGCCGGGGCAGCGCCAGCACCTCAGATTTTTCCGAAGCAGCGATTGAGCGCACCGTACAAGCGGCATTCGATATCGCGCGTTTCACCGCCGAAGACCCGATGGCCGGTCTGCCGGACCCTGATTTGATCGCCCACGAACAACGCGATCTGGACTTGTTCCATCCTTGGACGATCAACAGCGAACAGGCGGTCGAACTCGCTTTGCGCTGCGAGGCAGCAGCTTTGCAAACCGATGCACGCATCACCAACAGCGAAGGGGCTGCCGTCTCGGCACAACAAAGCCATTTCTTCAGCGCACACACCCATGGTTTTCGCGGCGGCTACGCCAGTTCGCGCCACAGCCTGTCGGTCGCGCCCATTGCCGGCACGGGTGACGATATGCAGCGGGATGCCTGGTACAGCTCCATGCGTCACCCCGACGAACTGGCCGCGCCCGAAGTGGTCGGTCGCTACGCCGCCGAACGCGCCTTGAGCCGCTTGCACGGCCGAAAAATCCGCACCGTCAGTTGTCCCGTGTTGTTCGAGTCCCCGCTGGCCGCCGGTTTACTCGGCGGGCTGGTGCATGCATTGAGCGGCGGTGCCCTCTATCGCAAAAGCAGTTTTTTGATGGATTCGCTGGGCAAGCAAGTGCTGCCCGCACATATCCAAGTGCAAGAAGACCCGTTTGTGTTGCGCGGCAAAGGCAGTTCGCCGTTTGATGAAGAAGGCGTCAAAACCAGCGCCCGCCAATTGATTCAAGACGGCAAAGTGCAAGGCTATTTTTTGAGTAGCTATTCGGCCCGCAAACTTGGCATGACCACCACCGGTAACGCAGGTGGATCGCACAACCTGGTCATGACTTCGAACCAAACCCGTTCGCAAGACGATTTGCAAGCCATGCTGAAAAAACTGGGCACCGGCTTGTTCGTCATCGAGTTGATGGGCCAGGGCATCAACTATGTGACCGGCGACTATTCACGCGGAGCCAGCGGCTTTTGGGTGGAGAAGGGCGAGATTGCTTACCCGGTGCAGGAAATCACCATCGCAGGCAATATGAAAGACATGTTGATGGGCATTCAGGCGATTGGTGCTGACGCTTACAACTACGGGGCCAAAACCATAGGCTCGGTGTTGATCAACCGCATGAAAGTGGCTGGCGCTTAAACAGCACTTCAGTGCACCAGCACCACCATGGCGTTGTCCGGCCAGTGCGCCCATAAGGGCTGACCGATTTCAATGTTTTCGTGGTGGCGGTCGGTGTTGGTCACCCAGGCCTGCAACAACTGCCCGTTGTGCATGCTGAGGTGGTAACTGGTGTAACTGCCGAAGTAAGACATGCTTTGCACCACGCAGGCCACAGTGTTGTGCGCGCTGCCGGGGTCTTGCAGGCTTAACTGGATTTTTTCCGGACGCAGTGCCACCGTCACCGGCATGCCCAGGTGACCGGAAATACCGTGACCAATATGAAATTGACCTACGGGTCCACTGATCACGGCATGGTCAGCTTGGTCTTCTGAGATTTCTCCATCCAGCAAATTCACATTGCCGACAAAGTCCGCGACAAAACGGCAGTTGGGGTATTCGTACACCTCGCTGGGTGCGCCTACTTGTAAAAACTTGCCTTCGCTCATCACTGCGATGCGGTCTGCCATGGTCATGGCTTCATCTTGGTCATGCGTGACCATGACGCAGGTGACACCAACTTGTTTGATGATTTTCACCAACTCCACTTGCGTTTCTTCGCGCAGTTTTTTATCCAACGCGCCCAGCGGCTCGTCCAGCATTAACAACTGCGGACGCTTGACCAGGCTGCGGGCCAGCGCCACGCGCTGCTGCTGACCGCCGGAGAGTTGATGCGGACTGCGCTTGGCAAATTTTTGCAATTGCACCAGTTGCAATATGTCTTCCACACGTTGCGCGATTTCTGCTTTGGCCACGCCGTCACGTTTCAAGCCGAAGGCCACGTTCTCCCACACATTCAGATGCGGAAACAACGCATAGGACTGGAACATCATGTTCATGGGGCGCTCATAAGGCGGCAGGTCGGTGACATCTTTGCCGTCTAACCAAACGCGGCCACTGCTGGGTGTTTCAAACCCCGAGAGCACGCGCAGCAAGGTGGATTTACCGCAACCGGAGGAGCCGAGCAACGCAAAAATTTCGCCGCGTTCAATGTCTAAGCTGACATCGTTGACGGCGAGGGTCTCGCCAAAGCGTTTGCTGATGTGATCTATGCGCAGGTAAACAGAGGAGTCGGCCACGGTGTTTGTCAGAGTGCGTTGGTGGGTGTCGTGCCTGGACTTGCGTGCAAGCCGACGTCTCTTCAGATTTTGACATGACCTCAGCTCGATAGCTTGTCTGCTGTTTGCCGTGCGAATTCTTCATGCGCCAGTTGCTCCAGGGACGGTCTGTTCACGTGCACAATGGCGTGAACGATCGCATTTCGCCGTCAATGCAGCACCTCACACACATTCAAACCGCACAAGCAAGACCATGACAACCACTGCTTTTTCTTTGGAACAACGCGTTCAACACCTGCGCAGCGCCGGGGTGCATTCTGTGTTTGCGCAATTCACCGACATCCTGGGCAGCGCCCGGGGCAAACTCGTGCCGCTGGAACATGTGCAGCAGTTGATTGACGACGGCGCAGGATTCTCCGGCCCCTCTATTTGGGGCACTGGCTTGCCGCGCACTGGCCCGCGTTCCGAGTACTTCGGCCGCATAGTGCCTGAGAGCTTGCAAGTACTGCCCTGGTGGCCTGGCGTGGCTCGCGCAGTGTGTAGCGGTTACGCAGGCGGACAGGCGCTGGATACATGTTCGCGCCAGGTGCTTTCGGCTGTGTTGCAGCGATTGAAACAGCGCGGCATGTCTGCATGGGTAGGCATTGAACCGGAATTTTTCGTGTTTACACAGGAGGACCTTTCAGCATTGCGTCCGGCTGATCCCGCAGACACGCAAAGCAAGCCTTCATACGACTTTCGGGTGATGCAGCGTCAGGCCATTTGGTTGGAGAGCTTGCGCGCTCATCTCACCGCCTTGGACTTTCAATTGCTGCAAATCGACCACGAAGATGCCAACGGCCAGTGGGAAGTGAATTACGCCTTTGACGACATGCTGACAGCGGCTGACCGTTACATGTTGTTCAAGATGACGGCGCAATCTGTGACTGAGCAACACGGCATGGTGTATTCGTCCATGCCCAAACCGTTTGCACACGCGCCTGGCAGCGGCTTGCATTTCCACTTGTCCATCACCGGCAACCAGGGAAACGCAGTTTTTTCTGACGCAGCAGATGCACACGGTTTGTCAGTGCAGGGCAAACAGTTTGTCGCCGGTTTGCTGCACCATGCCCCGGCACTGGCGGCGGTGTGCGCACCCAGTGTCAACAGTTACAAGCGGCTGGCGGCTGCGCAGTCCCAGTCCGGCACCACCTGGTCGCCGAACCTGATCGCCTGGGGAGATAACAACCGAACAGCGCTGGTGCGAAGCGTTGCCGGACGGATTGAATGGCGACTGCCCGATCCCAGTGCCAATGTCTATGCCGCACTGGCGGCCACGTTGAGCGCAGGTTTGCTGGGCATAGAACAAAAAATGACACCGCCTGCACCCGTGGATGAAGATATCTACGATATGTCAGCGGCCCAGCGTCGAAAACACCAACTCAATGCTTTGCCCGCCGATTTGGGTCAGGCCCTGTATGCATTCCAACGAGACACCAGCCTGCGTCAAGCAGTGGGAGAGGCGTTTTGCGATGTGTATTCAGAGGTCAAGCAGCAGGAATGGCAGGACTGGCAAACCGCAGTCACCGACTGGGAAATCAGGCGTTACGGTCAGTGGTGTTAAGGCTGTGGTGTTTCGGTCGGTCGTGGTGATGTGTGTGCCGCATGGAAATGACCTCAGCCAGCCAGTGCCGCCTTGACCGCAGCGCTTACCTGGCCCATGTCGGCTTTGCCGGCCAGCCGGGTTTTCACCGCGCCCATGACCTTGCCCATGTCGCCGGGACCGCTGGCACCGAGTTCGGCGACGATGGCCGCCACTTCTTGTTGCACATCTTCAAGCGACAAACGCTGAGGCAAGTAAGCCTGCAACACGGCGATTTCCGCACTTTCCACATCGGCCAGGTCCTGGCGCTGGGCGCTTATGTATGCGGCGACCGAGTCTTTGCGCTGCTTGATCAGTTTGTCGACGATGGCGATGACCATGACATCGTCAAGCTCCACGCGCTCATCGACCTCTTTTTGCTTCATCGCCGCCTGCAACAAGCGGATGGTGCCCAGGCGCACGCTGTCCTTGGCGCGCATGGCGGTTTTCATGTCTTCGGTGATTTGGGCTTTGAGGCTCATAGGGTGTCTCCAGAAAAAAAGAAAAAGGCCCGCGCGGACTGGGCCGGGCGAGCCTGGTCAGGCCAAGGCCTGTGAATATCAGTAGAGTTTTTTGGGCAACTGCATGCTGCGAACGCGCTTGTAGTGGCGTTTGACAGCGGCGGCCTTTTTGCGCTTGCGCTCGGCGGTGGGTTTTTCGTAGAACTCACGGGCGCGCAAATCAGTCAGCAGTCCCAGTTTTTCGATGGTGCGCTTGAAGCGGCGCAGTGCCACGTCAAAGGGTTCGTTTTCTTTTACACGGATGGTGGTCATTGACAAGAATTTTCAAAATGTGCACACCAGGTATTTGAAGAAGATCGGGCTTCAAAGCCGGGCTGCGGTGTTACGGGGGGTGGGGGCCAACTCTCGCGTCAAGCCGCCAAACAGGAAATTATAGCGGTTTAAACCGGGCTGCCAAGGCTTTCGCGCAGGCATGGGCGCTGGCCCAGGCCCATTGAAAGTTGTAGCCGCCCAGCCAGCCGGTGATATCCACCACTTCGCCAATGAAATACAGGCCGTTTTGCTTGGATTCCATGGTTTGCTGGGACAGGTCGCGGGTATCAACGCCACCGGCGGTCACCTCGGCCTTGGCATAGCCCTCGGTACCGGACGGGGTCAGTGCCCAAGATTGCAGGGAAGTCGCCAAGCGCTGCAAGGCCTTGTCCGGCGTGTCGGGCAAGTTGCGCTGCCAGTCACTGTGCCCGGCCGTCCAGGTGTCGGCCAAGCGCGACGGTAGCCAGGCGGCCAAGGTGTTGGCCAAGTTCTTCTTCGATATCTGCTTGGCTTGCAGCAGCGCATCGGTCAAATCGGTGTCGGGCAACAGGTTCAGGCGGATGGGCGTGCCGGCCTGCCAATAGCTGGAAATTTGCAACACCGCCGGACCCGACAAACCCCGGTGGGTAAACAACAGGTCTTCATTGAACGACGTGGGTTTTTTGCCTTCGCCGGTTTGCATGGCCACCGGCAGCGACAGCCCGGCCAGCGCCGTGAACGGCTGCCAATCTGCGGCGGAAAACGTGAGCGGCACTAGGGCAGGGCGCTGCTCGATAACACGCAAACCGAACTGTTTGGCCAGCCGGTAGCCGATATCGGTGGCGCCAATTTTCGGAATGGACAAGCCGCCGGTTGCCACCACCACGGCGCTTGCATGCACCTGGCCTTGGGCCGTGTCGGCCACATAGTGCGGCGAGGGCGCATCGCTGAATTGCACACCCAGCAAACTGCACGGCTGCCAGCGCGTGACCGAGCCACCCATGGCACCGGCCTCGCATTCGCGCAAAAGCATATCGATCAGGTCTTGTGCACTGTTGTCGCAAAACAGCTGGCCTTTGTGTTTTTCATGAAAAGGCACGCCGTGTTTTTGCATCAGCGCGATGAAATCTTGGGCGGTATAGCGGCTGAGTGCGCTGCGGGCAAACATGGGGTTCTCGCCCAAAAAATGCGTGTGCGGCGCGCGCGGGTCTATGTCTTTGTTGGTGAAATTGCTGCGCCCGCCGCCTGAAATGCGAATTTTCTCCGCCACTTTGGGGTAATGGTCGAGCAGCAAAACCTTTAACCCCTGTTGTGCCGCCACACCGGCGCAAAACAAACCGGCTGCGCCTGCGCCGACAATCAGCACATCGACCTGGGTCATGGCTGCTGCAAAAACGCCTCGATGTGTTGCGCCAGTATCTGTGGCTGATCGTGGTGCATCATGTGACCGGCATCGTCAATCGTCACCGAGCGCAGGTCTGCGATGGATTGCAAACGCTGGTGAAATTCATCCAAGGTGTATTTGCCCTGCCACCATTTTTCTAAATCGTTTTGGCTGGCTTCCACATTCAAGACCGGCGCACTGATGCTTTGGTACAGCGCCAGCATTTCTTCGACGCGAAACAAATACGGGTTGATCACTTTGTGCGCCGCGTGTCCCAGAATTTCCCATTCGCCGTTGGCATTCGGTTTGGCCCAGTGTTGCGCCAGCCACAGGGCTTTGTCCAAACTCAAACGCGGGTTGGTTTTGATCAAGCGTTGCGCCACGGCTTCGCTGTTCGGGTAGGTGCGCAAATTCAATTCGCCTTGACGCGCCGCTTTCACTTCGTTCAGCCACTTGGCATAGCGACCGGGCGCTTGTGACGGCTTGGTGGTCGCCAAGCCAAAACCTTCCAGATTGATCAAGCGGCGTATGCGCTCGGGCCGCGCACCTGCGTACATGGACACCACCGTGCCGCCCATGCTGTGGCCCAGCAAATCAATCGGCCCTTCAGGTTGGAAATGGTCAATCAGTGCGTCCAGATCGGCCAGGTAGTCCGGGTACCAGAAACTGTCGACCTCACCCGGATCGGTCAGACCGAAACCGCGCCAGTCCGGCGAAATGATGTGGCGGTCTTGCTGCATGGCGTCCACCACAAACTGAAAGGAAGCGCTGACATCCATCCAGCCGTGCACCATGAACAGCGGCAACTGTCCGGGGCGCGGCGAGCCCCATTCGCGCACGTGGTAATTCAAATGGCGCAATGGGATGAAGCCGGTGCGCGAGGCTTTTTTAACTTGGTACATTCGGCCAATCATAAGGATGTAGCGCATGACCGCCGGTCACACAACAGACAACCACCCGCTGATGCACAGCAGTTTTCGCTGGGCTGTGCCTCAGCATTTCAATATGGCGCAAGTGTGTTCGCGTCGCTGGGCAGCATCGCCCGCGCATGCCTCAAGCACTGCTGTGTGGCTGCATCAGGCATACGGGGGCGATGGCCGCGCCTACAGTTACGCCCAATTGCAACAGGCGGCGGATGCCCTCAGCTATGTGCTTGCCGAGCAGGGTGTCAAGCCCGGCGACTGCGTGGCGGTGATCTTGCCCCAGCGTTTTGAAACTGCCGTGGCCTATATCGCTATTTTGCAAATGGGCGCGGTTGCCATGCCCCTGTCGCAGTTGTTTGGGCCTGATGCGCTGCTGTACCGTTTGCAGGATTCAGAAGCGGTGCTGGCCGTGGTGGATGCGGTGTCTGCCCCCACCGTTGACAGTTTGAAAAAAGATTGCCCGGCGTTGCGAGTCTGCATCAGTGTGGATGCAGATGGCGGTGATATGTTGTTCGATGGCCAAGCCGTTCACGCCACACAGCCGTGGCCGCTATTCAACACCTTGGCCACCGACCCGGCGGTATTGATTTACACCAGCGGCACCACCGGCCCGCCCAAAGGCGCGTTGATTCCGCACCAAGCGCTGATAGGCAACCTAAGCGGTTTTGTGTGCAGCCAAAACTGGTTTGGTTTTTCTCCCGCTTCTGTCGAGCCAATCGGGCATGGCGATTTGCCCATCGGCAGCAACGCTGTCATGTGGTCACCCGCCGACTGGACCTGGACCGGCGGCTTGATGGATGCCTTGTTGCCAAGCTTGAATTTCGGCCGACCCATCGTCGCCTGGCCGGGGCGCTTCTCCGCCGATCTGGCGTTTTCATTGATGCAGCAACACCGCGTGACACACACGTTTTTGTTTCCCACGGCTTTGAAAGCCATGATGAAAGCCTATCCCCATCCAGCCACTCAGTTTCAGTTGGACTTGCAAGCCATCATGAGCGCGGGCGAGGCCGTGGGCGACGCGGTGTTCAATTACTGCCGCGATGAACTCGGTGTCACTGTGAACGAAATGTTTGGCCAGACAGAAGTGAACTACATCGTTGGCAACTGCGCCATGAACGGCGACACCAGCGGCGGTGTTGGCTGGCCTGCCAAACCCGGCAGCATGGGCCGAGCCTATCCCGGGCACCGCGTGGCAGTGATTGACGAGGACGGCCATGAATGCGCCGACGGCGTGCCCGGCGACGTGGCGGTGCACCGCCTGGATGTAAACGGCGAACCGGACCCGATTTTTTTTCTGGGCTATTGGAACCAAACCGAGGCCACCGAGCGCAAATTCACCGGCGATTGGTGCCGCACCGGCGACCTGGCCACGCGCGATGCTGACGGCTACCTGTGGTACCAAGGGCGTGCAGACGATGTGTTCAAAGCCGCCGGTTACCGCATAGGTCCGAGCGAAATTGAAAACTGTTTGGTGAAACACCCGGCGGTGGCCAACGC
>CANNRV010000053.1 GCA_947508145.1 Comamonadaceae bacterium | reverse complement strand
GACGGCTTGTCTGCCGAGCGCGAACAAGGCATCACGATTGACGTGGCCTACCGCTACTTCAGCACCGAGTCGCGCAAATTCATCATCGGCGACTCGCCCGGTCATGAACAGTACACGCGCAACATGGTCACTGCCGCATCCAGCGCTGATGCCGCCGTGGTGTTGGTGGATGCCACCAAACTCGACTGGTCTTCTCCCGGTTTCAACCTGCTGCCGCAAACCCGCAGACACAGCTTATTGCTGAAATTGCTGCGCGTGCCCTCTGTCGTGTTTGCCATCAACAAACTGGATGCAGTCAACGATGCTGCTACTGCGTTTGTGAACATCGCTCAGGCATTGCAAAGTTTTGCGGACGAAGCGGGCATAGACATCACTGCCATCGTGCCGGTGTCTGCGCTCAAAGGTTGGAACGTGGTCAACCCGCAGCCCGACTGGTGCAACTACAGCGGCCCCAGCTTGCTGCAATTGTTGGAAAGCCTGCCTGTCACTGCGTTTGAAGAAGACGCTGAGTTGGCGTTTGCGGTGCAATGGGTTGAAAAATTTCACGACAGCGCGGACACGTCCAAAGGTCGCCGTGTGTACTGGGGACGTGTTGGCACCGGTGTGGCACGCCCTGGCGACAGCATTCGTGTGTTCCCCAGCGGCCAGACAGCCATCATCAAAGAGGTGCTCAGCAGCGTGCGCCAGCCCGGCGATATTCCTGCCGGTCACAGCGCAGGTTTGGTGCTTGACCGTGAAGTCGATGTGTCGCGCGGCGACTGGGTGCTGGCACAAACCCATGCGGCACAAGGTCAAAACCAATTGAATGTGACCCTGGCCTGGCTGGACGATGAGCCTTTGATGGCAGGACGTGTTTACTGGGCCTTGCATGGCCACCGCTGGGTCAAGGCCAAGGTGGTGCGCATTGTTCACCGCCTGGATGTCAACACCTTGCAGGAAATGGACGCCAGCGAGTTGCCGCCGAACGCCATTGGCCATGTGCAACTGAGTTTGCAGCAGCCTTTGGTGACCATGCCTTTTGCCTTGTCACGCACCATGGGTTCGCTGGTGCTGGTGGACACCGCCAGCCACAAAACCTCGGCCGCCGCCATGGTTCAGGACTGAGTGACCCGTTCCCCTAAAATGCACACTTCTTTGGCCATCCTGCCTGATTGATTAACTTTTATTCATCATGACCCACGTTGTTACCGAAGCCTGTATCCGTTGCAAATACACCGACTGCGTGGATGTTTGCCCTGTCGACTGCTTCCGCGAAGGCCCGAATTTCCTCACCATCGACCCGGACGAGTGCATTGACTGCGCAGTCTGCATCCCAGAATGCCCCGTGAATGCGATTTACGCCGAAGAAGATGTTCCCGCCGACCAGCAACACATGGTGGCATTGAATGTCGAACTGGCCCGCATCGGCTGGCCCAGCATCACCAAACGCAAGGCACCTTTGCCTGACGCGGATGACTGGAAAGACAAAGCAGGCAAGTTGTCCGAACTCACCCGCTGAACTTGACGGGCTCTGCCACACCGACATGAGCTCAACACCCGCTTCTATCCACACCGATGCTCTGGTCATCGGTGCCGGGCCTGTGGGTTTGTTCCAGGTGTTTCAGCTGGGTTTACAAGACATTCACGCCCATGTGATTGATGTTTTGCCCGAAGTCGGCGGGCAATGTTTGGCGCTATATGCAGACAAACCCATTTACGATATCCCCGGTCTGCCTTACTGCACCGGGCGTGAACTGATTGATCGCCTGCAACAGCAAGCAGCACCATTCAAGCCGGTATTTCACTTGCAACAATTGGTTTGCAAACTACAACAACTCGCTGATTCATCTTGGCACGTAGCGACTTCTGACGGCACAGTGTTTCTGGCTAAAACCATTTTTATCGCCGCCGGTGTTGGCGCATTCACCCCGCGTAAATTGGCTTTGGCTGAATTGGACGCATTCGAAGGCAGCCAGGTTTTTTACGCCTACCCGCCACATGAAGATGCGCAGGGCCAACATGTGGTGGTGATAGGCGGCGACGATGAGGCGTTGCAAACCGCATTGATGGGACTGGAGCAAGGCGCGGCCATGGTCAGTCTGGTGCATCGCCGTGCAAGCTTGGATGCCTCGGCAGATCTGCAAGCAGCTTTCAACCAAGCTCTTCTTTCAGGCAGATTGCATTTTGAAGTGGCACAGATTCAAGGGTTGGATATTCAAAATTCCAAGCTGTGTGGCTTGAAACTGGCAACACCACAGGGCGCTGAAGTCAAACTGGCTTGCGACATGCTGGTGATCAAACTCGGCCTGTCACCGCAGCTTGGACCCTTGGCCGATTGGGGACTGGATATGTCACGCAAACAACTGACGGTCAATACAGAAGACTTCAGCACAAGCGCCCCCGGCATATTCGCGGTTGGCGATATCAACAGCTACCCCGGCAAACGCAAACTCATCGTCAGCGGTTTTCACGAAGCCACACTGGCCGCATTCGGTGCAGCCGCTTATTTGCGTCCGGGCCAAAAAATTCCACTGGAATACACCACAGCGTCACCCCGGTTACACCGTCTATTGGGCGTGTGATATCTGCTCACACAGGAGCAATGCATAATGCAACTTCTTGTCGCATGACAAGTCCGCTGGGGGTGCTGAGGTTTTTCAACCGAGGCTGAGAAAGTCCCTTTGAACCTGATTGAGGTAATCCTCGCGCAGGGAAGCACGGCCTGATACAACGTCTTTGCGTGAACGGGTCTCGCCGAACTGCCATTCTTTTGGACAACTGATGGCACACACAACAAATGAATCATTAACACCCGTCAGCGCTGAACACAGGGTGTTCGGTTGGTACGCACACGCATCCCTTTGGTTCAGCTTAGGCGTTGGCCTGCTGGTCATGCAAGTCGGTGCTTATCTGGTGCCTGCCGTCGGCACCCAAGATGCCATGCTGGCCATCGTCATCGGCTCTGTCATCGGATCTGGTCTTCTCGCATGGGTAGCGAAAATCGGCTGCGACACGGGTTTGTCCAGCGCGGGCCTCATGCACCAAGTGTTTGGCAGCAGTTTTGCACGCTTGCCGGTGCTGCTCAACATTGTTCAATTGATTGGCTGGACCACGTTTGAATTGGTGGTCATGCGTGACGGCACCATGGCCATGGCAGGCGACAGCGCCTGGTCTTCACCCGTCATCACCACATTGCTCTGGGGTGGTGTGCTCACACTGCTGATGACGAGCTCCATGTTGGGCTTGGTTCGCAGTTTTGTCAGCCGCTTCGGCTTGCCATTGGTGATGCTCTCACTGCTGTGGCTGACATGGCAATTTTTCGGCTTACTTCAAGTCCAAGGATTGCAAATATTCTGGAACCAACCGGGTACTGGCGAAATGGGTTTTTTGTCCGCCATGGATTTGGTGATCGCCATGCCTGTGTCCTGGTTGCCCTTGATCGCGGACTATGCAAGGCACGGCAAAAACAGTCGCACAGCCATGACAGGCAGTTGGATGGGTTACGCGGTGGCCAACATCTGGTGTTATGCCTTGGGTGTGATGATCATCAGCGTGTCCGCGCCGGATGCCAACCTGGTCAACACCTTATTGCTCGCTCAAGGTGGTCTGCTGGCATTGGGTCTGGTGTTGCTGGATGAAATCGATAACGCTTATGGCGATGTCTACTCCGCCGCAGTCAACAGCCACAGTCTGTGGGCTGGCATCAGCGCCAAACACTGGGGCGTGGGCATCGCCGTGTTGTGCACAGCATTGGCCATGGTGTTGCCCATGCACAGCTTGGAGCCTTTTTTACTGATGCTGAGTTCTGTGTTTGTGCCACTCTTCGGTGTGATCCTGGGCAGATTGGGGCTGGGAACCGTTCACCGCAAAGCCCCGAAATTTGATCTGGCTGCCGCTGCTGCCTGGTTGATAGGCGTGGCGGTGTTTCATGCATTTGCCCAGCTGCTGCCGCAATGGGGTTCGGCCTTGCCCAGTTTGATTGCCACATTCGCCATCGGATGGCTGAGCCGTCCAACTACAACAACGGTTTGATATGCATTGCTTGGGGTTCAAAACCATGGTTCAACGGTCCATGACCATTACCGGTTTTCACACTTGCGCCTTGGGCAATGGCATGACGGATAAAACCTCGTGCGTTTTCAACAGCCAGTTCCAAGCCACATCCCAACGCAAGCTGCGCTGCAATCGCCGAGGACAAACTGCATCCGGTGCCGTGCACATTGCGACTGGGAATGCGGGCAGCTTCAAACATCACAGCATCACTGCCCTGCACTTGCAACACATCACTCAATATGTCTCCGGGCAAATGACCGCCTTTGAGCAACACGGCTTTGGCCCCCATGTTCAACAAAGCAAGCGCTGCGTTTTTCAATTCAGCCGTCGCCGTCAAAGCGCGGTTCAACAGCAAACCTGCTTCGTCCAAATTCGGTGTTACCAGTTGCACGCGGGGGAACAGAGTTTGAACCAGTACCGCCACGGTGTCTTCTGCGATCAATCGGTCGCCGCTGGTGGCCACCATGACCGGGTCCAACACCACATTCTTCAATTGGTAATGGTCAATCGCCCATGCCACGACTTCAACCACCTCGGGCGAATGCAGCATGCCGATCTTGACCGCATCTACGCCAATATCGTCCAGCACCGATTGCAATTGGCTTTTCAAAAATGCCGCTGGCACGCCGTGAATGGCTTGCACTCCCAAAGTGTTTTGCGCAGTCAACGCGGTGATGGCCGTCATGCCATAGCAGCCCAGCGCAGAAAAGGTTTTCAAGTCAGCCTGAATACCCGCACCGCCGCCGCTGTCAGACCCGGCGATGCTGAGGACGCGGGCATATTGCCCGTTGAAAGTAGTGTTTTGCATGGCAGGGATTATCAACAAACCCAATGCATTGGGTTTCATACTCAAAGGCTTGCACATGGCTGAGCCATTGAATTGCACTGTGCTGGGCGCCGGTTTGATTGGCAGATTGCTGGCGCATGCACTGGCTGCACAAGGGCATCGAGTCAACGTGTATGAAGCCAGCGGGCCTGACGGCACGGGTGCTGCCGCCCGGGTGGCGGCATCCATGCTGGCCCCGTTGGCAGAGTCAGCCATCACTGAAACTCCGGTGGTCAACATGGGCCAGTACAGCTTGCAGCGTTGGCCTGAATTGATCGCGCAACTCCCCGCGCCTGTTTATTTTCAACAGCAAGGCAGCTTGCTGTTGTGGCACAGACCTGACGCGCAGCAAGCACGCATGCTGGTGGATAAATTGCAGATCAACAGCCAATCCATGTCTGCAGACAGCCAACCCCAAACAGTCGAAGGCGACATGCTGCATGCACTTGAACCCGAGCTGGCTGGCAAATTTCAACAAGGACTTTTTCTGCCGCGCGAAGGGCAATTGGACAACCGCCAGTTACTCGCTGGCCTGCTAGCTTCCCTGCAAAACCAACAGGTCAACATCCATTGGCACAGCAAAGTCTCACTAGACGAACTCGTCAACAAAGCCACTTGTGACACAGACTGGGTATTCGACTGCCGTGGCTTAGGAGCCCGTGAAGATTGGCAGCAGATACGCGGCGTGCGCGGCGAAGTCATTCGATTACATGCCCCCGAGGTACATATCACCCGACCAGTGCGCTTGGTTCATCCGCGCTACCCTTTGTACATTGCACCCAAGCAAGACCAGGTGTATGTGATCGGTGCCACAGAAATTGAAACTGACGATATATCGGGTGCGAGTGTGCGCTCAACCCTAGAGTTACTGAGCGCTGCCTACAGTTTGCACAGTGGCTTTGCGGAGGCACGTATTCTTGAAATCAACACACAACTGCGACCCACATTAAAAAATAATATGCCAGCGATTCGCCGCCTATCAGACAAGTGCCTGCAAATCAACGGCCTATACCGCCACGGTTTTTTGATTGCCCCGGCTGTTTTGGATGCGGTGATGCATCTCTTGGCGGGTGACACCAGCTTGGCCAAACAGTTTGAATTAATGAATGACGAGTGAGATGAACCAACAAGCCATACAGGTCTGGGTCAATCAGATCAGCACCCCATTGAACGCCCCGGCGTGTTTGGCAGATGCCATTCATGCCTCGGGCATCACGCCGCCTTTTGCAGCCGCTGTCAACATGCAGTTTGTGCCCAAAAAAAATTACGCTACTCACCCATTGCAAGCAGGCGACAAAATTGAACTGATCGTCCCTGTCACCGGAGGATAAATTGAACACAACAAACGACCCCTTGGTTTTGTACGGCGAAATCTTCAACAGCCGACTGCTGCTTGGCACCTCGCGCTACCCCTCGCCGCAGGTGTTGGCAGATGCGGTTGCGTTGGCTCAACCGGCCATGTTGACGGCTTCCCTGAGAAGACAAACCGCGCACGCAGACACCTCACCGGCGTTTTGGAATTTGCTCAAGGACATGAAAGTGCCAGTGCTGCCGAATACTGCTGGTTGCCACAGCATTCAGGAGGTCATCACCACCGCTGAAATGGCCAGAGAATTGTTTGAAACAGACTGGCTGAAACTGGAACTCATCGGCGACGATTACAGCTTGCAACCGGACACCTTGAATTTACCGGTGGCCGCACAACAATTGATCAAAGCCGGCTTCAAAGTATTGCCCTACTGCACTGAAGACTTGGTGTTGTGCCAGCGATTGATTGATGTCGGATGTGAAGCCGTCATGCCTTGGGCGGCACCCATTGGCACCGGCAAGGGACCGGTCAATCCCTACGCCATGCGTGTGTTGCGTGAGCGCTTGAACGTTCCACTCATTGTGGATGCCGGACTGGGTCTGCCGTCCCATGCGTGTCAAGTGATGGAATGGGGTTACGACGCGGTCTTGTTAAACACAGCAGTTGCATTGGCCAATCAACCGGTCAACATGGCGCATGCATTTGCACAAGCCGTGCAAGCGGGCCGACAAGCATTTTTAGGTGGCGTGATGCAAGCGCAAGAATCAGCCCAAGCCAGCACTCCGCTGTTAGGCACGCCGTTTTGGCACCAACCTTGATACACACCATGGACATTCAATCAATCGCCTCAGACATTGCTCGCATTCATTCACCCTTGCAGGCAGGCATGCCTTTGGCCCAACTGGCGGCTGACATACCTGAGCACACAGACCCGGTGTATCGCGCGGTTTGGCTGGGTGCCAGCTTGCTCGGATTTGTGCCCCATGATGCAGATTGCATCGCCCATGCATGGCAAGCGCAGACCCAACGCACACAGCACTTTGACATCCAAGACTGGCCTTGCGATCTGCAAGACTTTTCAACGCCCGAGTTGGATACGTCTCTCAGCTTTGCAGCTTGCCCTCATTCCTTGGGCTTGTATGCCGTTCTGCCAGATGCCGAATGGGTAGCTCGCATGGTGGCACTTGAAGTGCCTACGGTGCAGCTGCGCTTCAAGTCCGATGATGCTGCCGCCGTTGAGCGCGAGGTCAAGGCGGCAGTCAAGGCAGTGAGAAACAGCAAAACGCTGTTATTCATCAACGACCACTGGCAACACGCGATTGATGCGGGTGCCTATGGCGTGCACCTCGGGCAAGAGGACATGGCGCAAGCACCGTTGGAGCACATTCGACTGGCGGGTTTGCGCTTGGGTTTGAGCTCGCATGGTTATGCAGAAATGCTCAAGGCTTATGCGGTTCAACCAAGCTACCTGGCATTAGGCGCTGTGTTTCCCACCACTCTCAAGCGCATGGCGACTGCGCCACAAGGTGTGGGCAGGTTGGCCGTGTATGCGCGGCTGATTCGGCAACAAGCCTTGGTGGCGATTGGTGGCATTGATATCGACACACTGCCTGCTGTCATGTCCACCGGTGTGGGCTCGGTGGCATTTGTCAGAGCCATTGTTGGTGCTCACAATCCCCATGAAGCCGTGAGCCAACTAAGGCAGACCATGAACCGTTACAAGGTGAACCATTGATAGGAGTTTTCGTAAAGATGGCAAAAACAACATTACTTGTTTCAAGGTGCTAATGTATTTTGACTGAACATTGAATTCGTTGTTGTGTGACTTTTCAGCACATCAACATATGGATAGGTTCGTCTCTCAGCAAAGCCATCTATCAGCAAACCCACCCCGGCAAAAAAGACCAAGGCAATACCGACACCTTGCAAGAAATCAGAAGTTCCTGCAAACCGCAGGACCAAGCCGGTTATACCGAACACCACCCAAATAGCTAAATACATCGGCCAAGCTTTGTTCACTTTGTCCATCCGCTGCGTCTCTGCCTGAATAGCCGCTTGTGAATCAAGCTCGATTGAATGAATGATTGAAGTGACCTGAGAAGGTGTGCGAAAACCCACCACGCTGCCTACTGTTGTCATCAGCAGTCCCACTATCAAAAAAGGAATAGCAACACCTCTCGCAAAACTACCGGGGTTATCCGTGAACAACCAAAGACCGAATACCGTACTTAAGAGCCCCACAGGCAGAATAAAAATAAGTGCCTCCAATTTCTCGCCTTGAAAGTAGATTTGAATAGCGTCTAAAAGTTCCATGTATTGCTCGGTGCCCGTCATGTCGCGTCCCTTTGTTGTGTCATCTGATGGCTCATTATTCAATATTCGAATGCCCGCTGTATGAGGATCAGCAACTGCTGACCAATTCGGATACATCAACAATAGGCTTGAAATGATTGGTTACTTTTCTTGCTGAATGGCCATCAGATTCAAAGCCGCATAATTTATTTGCTACAATGTTGCACAACTGCTTGAGTTAAACCTTACTGGTTACTTCTCATCAAAGCATGTTACCCCTTAGTAAAACCGAATACATTCCTCGATAGCTCAGTCGGTAGAGCGCCGGACTGTTAATCCGTAGGTCCCTGGTTCGAGCCCAGGTCGAGGAGCCAAACGAAAAGCCCTTGCAGAAATGCAAGGGCTTTTTTAATTTTTTATTTCCTCTGATGCACCAATAGAGATCAATATTTTTAAATCCGATCTAATCGATGAAACTGGCTTTAATGAATGACAGCCTTGGACATAAAATTGTTCTAGATAAAGCAAAACTGCTACAGGCTCTTGTTGAAAAAAATCATCATCATTGCAGGACCCAACGGCGCTGGCAAAACCACTTTTGCCCGTGACTTTTTGCCTGTGGAAGCTCAAACGCTGCGTTTTATCAACGCCGACTTGATCGCTGCGGGCTTGGCTCCATTCAATCCAGAGACTGCTGCATTCAAGGCTGGCCGCTTGATGCTGGAAGAAATTGATGAGTGCGTGGATGCTGGGCACAGCTTTGCGTTTGAAACCACGCTGTCTGGGATGGTCTACTTGAAAAAGATAGCCTTGTGGCAGGCCCAAGGCTACCAAGTCAAGCTGTGGTTCTTGTCATTGCCCAATGAAGACATTGCCGTGTCCAGGGTGGCACATCGTGTGCAACAGGGTGGGCACAATATCCCTGAGCCCGTGATACGCAGACGCTTTAAAACAGGCTTGGCTAACTTTCATGAGCGTTACAGCAAGATAGTTGATTCATGGGCCTTTTATGACAGTTCTGGCATGCACCCTAAGCTCATTGACTGGAGTAACAAATGAACACCAAAGATATTCGCACCTCTACTGATCCAGATTTGGCTGGCTCATATGCGGCCATGGAACGAGCCGCTCGTTCTGCAAAAGATCTGGCTATCAAAACTAACACGGGTATCGTTGTTGCAGTTGACGGCAAGAACGTTGAATTGACTGCAGCTGATTTGATCAAGTTGCGTGATCAACAAGAGCATCACTCATAGCTTTAAGCATGGCATTCCCCCAATTGCCTAGACACATTTCATAGCGCAGTGGACTTCCCTCTGTCCGGGATTCGAACAAAAGTGATTTCAAAGTTCAGTGTCCCTTCATGGAGTCGAACTTTGGGCCTTTTAAGTTCGAGCCCCAAGCCTGTCGTCGAAGTTTTGGGGTCAAAATTCAGGGGTCAAAACCTGCAAAACCAGGTTTTCACCTCGCCAGTTGCAAAATGCAACTTTTGGCCAATTACACGAAATATTAAACGGCGGCTATTTTTACGATTAAGTAATTGATTTATATAGGTTTTTCACGAGCCTGGATTGCTGTTAATCCGTAGGTCCCTGGTTCGAGCCCAGGTCGAGGAGCCAAACAAAGAGCCCTTGCAGAAATGCAAGGGCTTTTTTATTTCACACAGACAAAGCTTATGGTACGAGCGCAGGATTGTTTCTGTACTTGATTTCTGCTGGCCACAGGTCCAAAGCCGCCTGCATGCGAAGCCAGCTTTCAGGTGTGCCGCCCACTGCTCTTGCAATGCGAATCGCTATCTCCGCTGTAACAGCTTTTTTCTCGTGAAGTAAGACTGATACGGTTTGTCGACTGACCATCAGACGCGCAGCAAACTCGCCTTGTGTCCATGCCAGTTCTGGCAGCAGATCTTCACGTAGAACTGCGCCAGGGTGCGCTGGCTTGCGATCAGGCTTTCGCAGAGACATCATCAGTGATAGTCCTCCAAGTTAGCGTAGATAGTGATTTGGAAAAAAACTCAAGAAGCAACTTGAGGTTTGAAGTAAAGCAGTGCTACCCTATCGAAACAGTTTGATATGAATTTGGCGTAGCCGCATCAATTGCACTCAAGATTGCAGCAACGCTTTTCTGGATACGTGGCCAACTGGTTGTACTTAGAACAACGATCGCAATCTTTCTATTGGATAAGTTTTGCTGATATGAAAGGTTTGTATCAGTGGTGACGAAAACATCAAACCCGTTACTTTCTGCCGCAGCAAGCAGTTCACCATTCTTTAGCGTTGCCCAACCCAACTCATAAGCTGTTGACACATAGTGTGAAGTGAAATGCGTTCTTAATGGAACAGGTGTTCCCTGATCAAACAGGACTTTCAAGGCTAATGCACTGCCATTGCACTTTTAGCAGCGTGTTCTAAAACGCTGCGTGCATGAATTAACTCTACACCGGGAAATAGCTCAACAAACTCATTGATGGTGACGCCGTCTTCTAAATTTTCAAATAAGGCCACAACCGGAACACGGGTGCCTCGAAACACCCAGGCTCCGCTGACCAGCTCGGGGTTGAGTTCTACACAAGGGCAAGTGTTCCAATCAATCATGGACAAATGTTAATTCCTCCGGGGGATAAAAGCAACCTCAATACCCTTGAGCCCGGGTGCTG
>CANNRV010000052.1 GCA_947508145.1 Comamonadaceae bacterium | reverse complement strand
TGGGCAAAGTGTTTGTGGAATATCTGTCAGCGCTCAAACGCATGCGCATCAAAAGCAAACTGCTCAAAGCCCAACGCGACCTTGAGCGTTCATAGATGCGCCTTGTTTTCGCCGGCACCCCGGAATTCGCACGCACCGCACTCGCCACTTTGCACAAGGCAGGTCACGACATCGCACTGGTGCTGACCCAACCCGACCGCCCTGCCGGTCGTGGCATGAAGCTGCAAGCGTCTGCGGTCAAGCAATACGCTCTTGAACACGACATGCCTGTGTGCCAACCGCACAGCCTGCGCTTGGATGGCAAATACCCCGACGAAACCTTAGCCGCACAACAAGCCATTGCAGATGCACATGCAGAGTTGATGGTGGTGGTGGCCTACGGTTTGTTGTTGCCCGATTGGACTTTGCACAGCGTGCCGCTGGGTTGCTTGAATATCCACGCGTCGCTGCTGCCACGTTGGCGTGGTGCCGCACCCATACAACGCGCCATCGAAGCAGGTGACAGCGAGACCGGCGTGTGCATCATGCAAATGGATGCGGGCCTGGACACCGGCGCGGTGTTGATGCGCGAGAGCCTGCCCATCAGCGACACCGACACCAGCGCCAGCCTGCACGACAAACTTGCTGCATTGGGTTCGCGCTTGATTGTTGACACCTTATCAAAGCTGCCTCAACTCAGCGCACAAGCGCAAGCCATCGAAGGCACCACTTACGCCGCGAAGATTTTGAAAGACGAAGCGCTGATCGATTGGCCATTGCCTGCTGTGCGCTTGTCGCAGCGTATACGCGCCTTCGATCCGTTTCCCGGTGCACACACTTGGTGTGAATCTCAAGTGCTCAAAATCTGGTCCGCCACTGCGATTGACTCCAACACACATGCAACACCCGGCACGGTTGTGCAACTGCACGCAGATGCATTCGATGTCGCTACTGGTGACGGCGTGTTGCGCATCCATCAAGTGCAACGCCCGGGCGGCAAACGCATCAGCGCCGCTGAGTTTTTGCACAGCCAGGCTTTGTCTGTCGGCATTTCGCTAGTCGCATCTGCCAACTGACTATGTTTTTCGACCCCGCCAATTTCCGCCATCCTGCGTTTCGCCAAGGCATGGTCGACACACTCAAAGTCGCGCCCGGCATTTGGGCTTGGGGCTTGATGACGGGCGTGGCCATGGTGCAAGCCGGTTTGACCCCGGCCATGGCCACCTTGATGACATTGGTGATTTACGGCGGCAGTGCACAACTCGCCGCCATTCCGTTGTTGGCCGCAGGCGCACCCGCTTGGGTGATATTGGCCACCGCGTTTTGTGTGAATTTGCGTTTTGCTGTGTTCAGTTTGCATTTGCGCCAATACATGATGGCCTGGCCGCGCTGGCAACGTTTGTGCATTGGTTATTTCATCGCCGATCTGAACTATGTGCAGTTTGTGCATGCTCACCCGCAATCCTCTGAAGACAGCCAAGGACAGCGCAGCGAAATGGCCTACCTGAGTGGCAATTGTTTTTTGAATTGGATAGGCTGGCAAATCGCCAGCTTGGCGGGCATTGTGCTGGCCGCGCAAGTGCCGCTGCAATGGGGACTGGGCTTTGCAGGCGTGTTGGCACTCGTCGGGATTTTGTGTTCACTCAGCCAGTCGCGCATGCGTGTGATTTCGCTGGCCGTCTCCGGTGCAGCCGCAGTCGCCGCGTTTGCATTGCCTTTGCGCTTAAACATACTGGTGGCTATCGCTGCTGCGGTTGCCGTGTGCCTGGTGCTTGAACACACACCGCTGGCCGGCAAAGAGGCCAAAGCCTGATGGAATGGTCTGATGCCTTCACTGCGATTGGATTGGGTGTGATCACAGTGGTGACCCGCTGTTTTTTCTTTATCTCCGAGCGCGAATTACCGTTCCCCTCCTGGGCTCAACGCGGCTTGCAATACGCACCTATCGCCGCGCTGGCCGCTGTGGTGGTGCCTGAGATTGTGGTCAGCCATGGTGCCTTGGTCACCACCTGGCTGGACGCGCGATTGTTTGGTGCGGCCGCAGGCGCAGGTTTTTATTTCTATCAGCGCGGCCAAGGCCAAGCGGTACTGGGCACCATCATGGTCGGGATGGCTGTGTATTTGCCGCTGCACATTGGCTTGGGTTGGTGAATATCCCTCTAGCGGGTGGTCAGTGACTTGTCCTTAGAGTTGTACAATTATGCAATTGAATTGCATTTTTGTACAAAACTCAAATGTCCATCGTACGACAAGCTCAAGCTGCTATCGATCGTTTGCGCCGCACTTTTCGAGTGCTGGCCATCACCGGTCCGCGCCAATCAGGCAAGACCACATTGGCTCGCATGTGCTTTGCCGATAAACCCTATGTCAGCTTTGAAGATGTGGATGTTCGCCAACGCGCACAAGCAGACCCGCGCGGTTTTCTGGCGCAATTTCCAAATGGCGCTGTGTTCGACGAGGTACAACGCTTGCCCGGCATCTTGTCGAATTTGCAAGGGCTGGTGGATGAGCGACAGCGCATGGGTGACTTTGTGCTCACAGGTTCAGAGCAATTCGGTTTGCGCGCAGGCATCAGCCAAAGCTTGGCCGGGCGTGTCGCCCATTTGGAGCTGTTGCCACTGAGCTTGGCGGAGATTGCGCAAACCCTGGCATGGCAGCGCACACCCTCACCTACCTTGATGCAGATGTTGTGGCGCGGCGCATACCCTGCGCTGATTGCCCCAAACGATACAGCGCCCGAACCCTACGATTGGTATGCCCAATACTTTGCCACCTATGTGCAACGCGATGTCCGACAGATCACGGGCGTTCAAGACCTGGCTGCTTTCGAACGTTTTGTGATGCTGTGCGCCGGGCGCTGCGGTCAGTTGTTGAATACTGCATCGCTTGCAAGCGATGCGGGCGTGAGCGTGAACACCGCCAAGCAGTGGCTGAGTGTGCTGCAAGCAAGCTACATCATCCGCTTGCTGCAACCGTGGCATGAAAACTTCGGCAAGCGTTTGGTGAAAATGCCCAAGCTGTATTTTTATGACTCCGGCCTGCTGTGCCACTTGCTGCGGATTGCCGATGCACAAACACTGAGCACACATGCCATGCGCGGCGCTGTGTTCGAGTCATGGGTGGTGTCTGAGACATTGAAGCACCGGCTCAACCAAGGCCTTGCCCCCGATGTGTATTTCTGGCGTGACAACCACGGCACCGAATTGGATTTGTTGTATCCCGATGGTGGGCTTTTGTACCCGGTGGAAATCAAATCCGGCCAAAGTTTTAGTACAGACTGGGCCCAGGGCTTGGATAAATTCAAGCGCTATGCCGGTGATCGCGTGGGCCACACATGTGTGGTGTACGGCGGCGATGATGCCTTTGAGTTTTTAGGGCACTCGGTGAGGACGTGGCGCTTGTTTGATGGGAAGGGGTGCTGATACTGTTTTTGGGGTTGCTACAAGTGAGGAAACAAACCCAATAACTCACCCATTCATACCCATTACCTCATTCCACATCCTTATTTCACCCTTAAATGGGCGTAATTGGGTGTATTATTGGGTGCATGTTCAACACTCAGTCACTTGTCATCACGCCCGAGATTCTGATTCTGATCGCCAGGATTGACGAATTCAAAGGCGTATGGCGCACGTTAGGAACGCTGGCTCCTGACCGTTTGTCTGCTTTGCGCCGGGTGGCCACTATCGAAAGCATTGGCTCGTCTACCCGCATTGAAGGCAGCAAATTGTCTGACAAAGAAGTGGAGAAACTGCTTTCCGGCCTGTCCATACAGACATTTGACACCCGAGATGAACAAGAGGTGGCGGGATATGCCGAGTTGATGGACCTGGTGTTTGGTTCATGGGCGGACATTCCGTTTGACGAGAACCACATCAAACAGTTGCATCAAATTTTGCTGCGCCACAGTACTAAAGATGAGCGTCATCGCGGCCAGTACAAAACCACCTCGAACCATGTGGCGGCGTTTGATGAAAACGGCACGCAAATCGGCATCGTGTTTCAAACTGCCACTCCTTTTGACACGCCGCGCTTAATGCAGGAACTTGTGAGCTGGGTGAATGAAGAGCGCCACAAAGCAGAGTTGCATCCGCTGTTGATCATCGGCGTGTTCGTCGTGGTGTTTTTAGAGATACATCCTTTTCAAGATGGTAATGGCCGCTTGAGCCGTGTATTGACCACCTTGCTGCTGATGCAAGCCGGGTATGCGTATGTGCCCTATAGCTCGCTGGAAAGCGTGATCGAGTTGAATAAGGAAAACTATTATTTGGGCTTGCGTCAAACGCAGGCAAGCATACGCAGCAATTCACCCCACTGGCAACCATGGCTGGTGTTTTTTCTGGGCTCGCTGGCCGAGCAAGTAAGGCGTTTAGAAAAGAAAGTTGAACGAGAAAAGCTGGTGCTGGCGAACTTGCCCGAACTGTCATTGCGCATCGTCGAATTCGCCCGGGAACACGGACGCGTCACCATAGGCAACGCCGTCACCTTCACCGGCGCCAACCGCAATACGCTCAAGCAACATTTCCGGAATTTGGTGGAGCGCCAGCATTTGAAACAACATGGGAGTGGCAGGGGGGTTTGGTATGGGCTTGGATGATTTTTTTGCATGATTTCAAAGTTACTTTTAATTCTTCTTCGCGAAAAACCAAATCTGCTGGAAAGGAAAGAAAGCCAGTCAATACTTGAGCTTATTACTAATCACGGGGAAGCAATCCTTCCAAGTTACGCGCTGGAATCGGTTCACCAAGTTCGCGAAGCTTCGCAGTAATTACCCCCCCAACCCCTCCGCCTAAAATGCCACAAAACATTCACACGGAGACAAACCCCATGCAAATTAACCGCTTCGCCGATCTGTGCGCACAGGGCCAAGCCCGTGGCAAACGCGTGTTCATCCGCGCCGACTTGAACGTGCCTTTTGACGACCAAGGCCGCATTTCCGAGGACACGCGCATCCGCGCCTCGGTGCCCGCTATTCAAATGGCGCTGGACGCAGGCGCCGCCGTCATGGTCACCTCGCACTTGGGTCGCCCCACCGAAGGCGCATTCAAACCTGAAGATTCCTTGGCCCCTGTCGCCAAACGTCTGGCCGAGTTGCTGGGCCGGGATGTGCCGCTGGTGGCGGACTGGGTGGGCGGCGTGTCTGTCGCCCCCGGTCAGGTGGTGATGCTGGAGAACTGCCGGGTCAATGTCGGCGAAAAGAAAAACAGCGACGCACTTGCCAAACAAATGGCAGCGCTCTGCGACATTTATGTGAACGACGCATTCGGCACCGCGCACCGCGCCGAGGGCACCACTTACGGCATCGCGCAGTTCGCACCTGTGGCTTGCGCCGGGCCTTTGTTGTCCGCCGAAATCGACGCCATCAGCAAAGCGCTGGCCGCGCCCAAACGCCCGCTGGCCGCTATCGTCGCCGGTTCCAAGGTCAGCACCAAGCTCACCATCCTGCAAGCGCTGGCACGCAATGTGGACCAGTTGATTGTGGGCGGCGGCATTGCCAACACTTTCATGTTGGCTGCGGGTTTGAAGATAGGTAAAAGTCTGGCCGAGTCCGACCTGGTGGGCGAAGCCAAAGCGGTGATTGAAGCCATGAAAGCGCGTGGTGCCGAGGTGCCGATTCCCACCGACGTGGTTTGCGCCAAAACTTTTTCTGCGGACGCGGTTGCCACGGTGAAAAAAGCCACTGAAGTGGCCGACGACGATTTGATTCTGGACATCGGCCCGGACACCGCCGCACGTCTGGCCGCGCAACTCAAAGCAGCTGGCACGATTGTCTGGAACGGCCCCATGGGCGTGTTCGAGTTTTCGGCTTTCGAAAATGGCACCAAGGTGGTGGCGCATGCGATTGCCACTTCCTCTGCGTTCAGCATTGCTGGTGGTGGCGACACGCTGGCGGCGATTGCCAAGTACGGCATTGAAAAAGACATCGGCTACATCTCTACTGGCGGCGGCGCATTTTTAGAAGTGCTGGAAGGCAAAACCTTGCCCGCGTTTGAGATATTGATGAAGCGTGCCCAAGCTTGAATACACTGAGAAATCGCATCGCTTGACTCACAAGCAGCCAGGTAAGTGCATGAGCTCAAGCTGCCTTGCACTTTAAGTAGTAATCAATAACCATGAAAAAAGCCCCTGTCGGGGCTTTTTCATTGAACTACTACGCTGCGCGTATCAGGCAGCCAAACCCACCGGCGGCTGGCTGGTGGCGCGACCTTTGTAGTCGGTCCAGCACTGGCGGGTGAAGTCGTAGAGCTTGCAAGAACGTGCGGTCTGGAAATACCAGCGCCATGAAAACGGCTGAACGATGATGCGTCCGGGTAGCAGGGTTTCCAGTTTGTTTTGGGCTTGTTTCAAGCGGTAGAGCGGAATACTCATGTCCACGTGGTGGGCGGTGTGCTCCATGATGTGGTGCATCAAGGCACCGATTTTGAACGGGAAGGTCAGGTGCACGGTGGTGGAGACAAACGGCTGGGCTTTGGCCCAGGCGCTGCGGTCGTCATGCCAGGACACTTTCACATGGGTGTGGTGCACGTAGACCACAAAACCGATCATGCCGCACCAGAACAAAAAGGGAATCACAACGCTGAACAGCAACACTGAGGCGATGTTTTGGTTGGTGGCCATGGCGGCGGCAACCATGCCGCCAACCCAGACGGCGGCGAACGCAGTGATCAGCCAGCTGTCTTTGATGAAGATGGGGCGGCGTGTGGGCATTTCTTTGGCGTTGGGGAACACCATTTTTTTCCACCAGATTTCAATCATGTAATACAAGCCGGGGGCCCAGCCGCTGCGGTATGCGCGGTCCAGCATGCGACCGGCGAATGACAGTTTGGCGTACTCTTCGCGGGTGAGCGGGGCCCAGACAAAATCGAAGCCTTTGAGGTTGGTGTAGCCGTGGTGCACCACGTTGTGGCCGATATCCCACAGGCTAAAGGTGGTGAGAGACGGTAAAAAGGCGATGCGGCCCACCCATTTGTTCAGACCACGGTGCGGTGTCAGGCTTTGATGGCAGGCATCGTGGCCAATGATGAACAAGCGCCCGATGGTGAAACCCATGGCCAGCGCACACAGCAGCTTGGCCCACCAGGCTTCAAACAAGACTGTGCCGGTGAGCAGTGCCGCCCAAATGGCGTAGTCCAGCACCAGCAGCAACATGGCTTTCAGGGTGACGCGTTCAGACAAGGGAATCAGCCACTCGCGTATCACCTTGCGGTGGGGCATGGGCATGTCAGGGGCAACAGGTTGTTCAGTAGGATTCATAAACGAGGTTTGGGGGCACCAAAAAAGGCAAGTGCTCTGAGTCTTGCGCCATGAAAAGGCTGTGGCTCAGTTCGAAATCCCATTGTAGCCAACCAAGCTGTTATTGGGCTTACCCCTACCAACGCTCCGGTAAGCGCTTGCGCACCCGATACACCTTGTCCGGTTCACGCACCACATAACCGCCGGTGATCAGTTCTTTCATGATGCGGCTGACCATTTCCCGGCTACAGCCGATTTGCTGCGCCATTTGGGCATGCGTCATGGGCAGCCGCCGGGGCTGGCCTTGCAGGCCATCCATGTCCTGCTCGGCGCGCTGCAATAAAGCACTCAAACGGCTGTAAGCATCAGAAAACAAGGCCAGGCGGGTGGTTTCGGTGGCGGTGCGCACCCGTTGCAGCGCCAGTTTGAGCAAATCCATGGCCAATGCCGGTGATTGTTGAAGCACCGCCAAAGCCGACTCACGCGAAATAACGCAACACGACACCGGCGACAAAGTGACCACACTGGCGCAATGCGGGCCGCCGTCCAGCGCAGACACGCCCACCAGTTGCCCGGCACCCATCAACGACAAAGTGATTTCACGCGGTCGGCTGTCGCTGGAGACGGCGAATTCACGCAATCGCCCGGCCGTCACCAAGTAGAGTTGGTGACCGGTGTCACCTTGTTGAATCAGCAAAGTGTGTTTGCGGTAGTGCCGCACCTGACCTTGACGCGCCAGCATTTGCAAGCCGGGCATGTTGTGGCAGACGGAGGGTGGCAAGGGTTCTAGGCTTGAGGTTTGCATGGGTTGCACTGTAGGCAGGCCAGCAGGCCGCCGGGGCAAGCGCCACTTACGAAATCAGGAGGTGAGAGTCGCTGGCAAACCGGATGCAGCTTCACATCTGCGTGTGACAATAGCCTGATTCAGCGAGAGAGAAACATGCCACACCACGCCACCAAAATCGTTGCCACCCTGGGGCCTGCCTCCAGTGAGCCCGCCGTCCTGGAAGCCATGATCCGCGCCGGGGTCAATGTGGTGCGGCTCAACTTCAGCCACGGCAAAGCGCAAGACCATGTGGACCGGGCCACGCTGGTGCGCGAAGCCGCCAAACGCGCAGGACGCGTAGTAGCCATCATGGCGGATTTGCAAGGCCCGAAGATCCGCGTCGGCAAATTCGCCGAAGGCAAAGTGATGTTGCAAGCCGGTGCGGCTTTTATTCTGGATGCCTCACGCACCGAACCCGGCGACATCAACGGCGTTGGCCTGGATTACAAAGAGCTGCCGCGCGATGTGAAGTCCGGCGATTTGCTGCTGCTGAACGACGGCTTGATTGTTCTCACCGTCGACAAAGTGCAAGGCGAACAAGTGCACACCACGGTGAAGATGGGCGGCGAGTTGTCCAACAACAAAGGCATCAACAAACAAGGCGGCGGGCTGACCGCACCGGCGCTCACCGGCAAAGACATGGAAGACATCAAAACCGCCATGTCTTTTCAAGCTGACTACGTGGCGGTGAGTTTCCCGAAAAACGCCACCGACATGGAAATGGCGCGACAGTTGTGCAACGTGGCTGCCGAGCCGTTCAAACACAAGCCGGGTTTGATCGCCAAGATCGAGCGCTTCGAAGCCATTCCGCATTTGGAAGAAATATTGCGCGCCTCTGACGGCATCATGGTCGCGCGTGGTGATCTGGCGGTAGAGGTTGGCAACGCCGCCGTGCCCGCTTTGCAAAAACGCATGATCAAAATGGCGCGTGAAATGGACAAGGTCGCCATCACCGCCACGCAAATGATGGAGAGCATGATCACCAACCCGGTGCCCACCCGCGCCGAGGTGAGTGACGTGGCCAACGCCGTGCTCGACGGCACCGACGCGGTCATGCTGAGCGCCGAAACGGCGGTTGGCAAGTACCCGCTTGAAACCGTGGAACAAATGGTGCAAATTTGTTCTGCCGCCGAAGACGCTGAAGAAGTGGCGCTGGACGCAGACTTCACCGGCAAGACCTTTGATTTCATCGACCAAACCATTGCCATGGGCGCGTTGTTCACCGCGCATCACTTGGGTGCCAAAGCCATCGTGGCGCTGACCGATTCCGGCTCTACGCCTTTGTGGATGAGCCGCCACCGCATACACATTCCGATTTACGCGCTCACCACCCGCGAGAACACACAACGCCGCATGGCGCTGTACCGCAATGTGCACGCCTTGCTCATGGACACCAGCACCGACCGCGACACCGCGTTGAACCAAGCCGAGCACCACCTGAAGTCGCGCGGCATCGTCAACCAGGGCGATGTCTACGCCATCACCTGCGGCGAACCCATGGGTTCGCCCGGCGGCACCAATATGCTGAAAATATGCAAAGTCGGCTGAGCCCGGCGCACCGTTTTTTTTATTTGTCACAGGAAAGATCTCACCATGGCTTTAGTCTCAATGCGTGAACTGCTGGACCACGCAGCAGCCCACAACTACGGCATTCCCGCATTCAACGTCAACAACCTCGAACAAGTGCAAGCGGTCATGTCAGCAGCCGACGAAGTCGGTGCGCCGGTGATTCTGCAAGCCAGCGCAGGCGCTCGCAAATACGCCGGTGAATCATTCATCAAGCATTTGATCCAAGCCGCGATTGAGGCCTACCCGCATGTGCCGCTGGTGATGCACCAAGACCATGGCCAAAGCCCGATGGTGTGTCGCGGCGCGATTGAGCTGGGTTTTTCCTCGGTGATGATGGACGGCAGCCTGGAGGCTGACGGCAAAACCATTGCCAGCTACGACTACAACGTCAGCGTGACCAGCGAAGTGGTGAAGATGTCGCACCAACTCGGTATCACCGTAGAAGGCGAACTCGGTTGTCTGGGCTCGCTGGAGACCATGAAAGGCGACAAAGAAGACGGCCACGGCACCGATGCCACCATGACCCGCGAACAGTTGCTGACCGACCCCGAGCAAGCCGCCGATTTTGTCCAGCGCACCCAACTCGACGCGCTGGCGATTGCCATCGGCACCAGCCACGGCGCTTACAAATTTACCCGCAAGCCCACCGGCGATATTCTGGCGATTGACCGCATACAAGCCATTCACAAACGCATTCCGAACACACACTTGGTGATGCACGGCTCGTCCAGCGTGCCACAGGACTTGCTGGCCAAGATCCGCCAGTTCGGCGGCGACATGAAAGAAACCTACGGCGTGCCGGTGGAAGAAATCCAAAAAGCCATTCAGTTTGGTGTGCGCAAAATCAATATCGATACCGATATCCGTTTGGCCATGACAGCAGCGGTGCGCCAGTTTTTGTTCGAGAACCCGGACAAGTTCGATGCACGCGAATGGCTCAAACCCGCACGCGAAGCGGCCAAACAGATTTGCAAGCAACGCTACATCGAATTCGGTTGCGAAGGCCAGGCCGGCAAAATCAAACACACACCGCTGCCCATGATGGCCGCCAAATACCAGCAGGGCATGTTGGCGCAGGTGGTGAATTGAGCATCGCGCTGCACACCCACACGCTGGGCTCGCTGCCCTTACTGGCACGCGGCAAAGTACGCGACAACTACGCGGTCGGCGAGGACCGCATTTTGATGGTGGCCTCGGACCGCATCAGCGCTTTCGATGTGGTGATGAACGAGCCCATCCCGGGCAAAGGCGCGTTGCTGACGCAAATGGCTCTCTTCTGGTTTGACAAGCTGCACCACATTTGCCCAAATCACCTAACCGGCGACGCGCCCGAGTCGGTGGTGTCGGATGCAGAACGCCCTTATGTCACCAAGCGCTCGATGCTGGTGCGTCGTTTGCAACCGATTCCGGTGGAAGCCGTGGTGCGTGGTTATCTGGCCGGTAGCGGCTGGAAGGAATACCAGCAATCGCAATCGGTCTGCGGCGTGCCCTTGCCCGCCGGATTGCACAATGCCTCGCGTCTGCCCGA
>CANNRV010000051.1 GCA_947508145.1 Comamonadaceae bacterium | reverse complement strand
GTCAATTTGGTCGTAAGCCTTGGCTTCGCCGCCAAACTTAGCCGACAAAATCGTCGTGATCGCCGCTGTCAGCGTCGTCTTGCCATGGTCCACGTGGCCAATTGTGCCTACGTTGACGTGCGGTTTGGTTCGCTCAAATTTGCCTTTTGCCATTCTTCGACTCCGAAAAAAAACTCACAGATACTGCACATTGAAAACTGGTGCCCATGGCGGGAATCGGACCCGCGACCTCTCCCTTACCAAGGGAGTGCTCTACCACTGAGCCACATGGGCGAAAACGCTTCGCCGGATTACCAACACCGCCTGGAGCGGGAGACGGGAATCGAACCCGTGTCATTAGCTTGGAAGGCTAAGGTTCTACCATTGAACTACTCCCGCATCGATCGCCATTGCCCACGCGGCATGGCTTTCTACACGGTGGCAGTTCACCAAAGCAGTGTGGTGGAGGAGGCTGGATTCGAACCAGCGTAGGCGTAAGCCAACAGATTTACAGTCTGCCCCCTTTAGCCACTCGGGCACCCCTCCAGCGAGCCAAAGACTATAGCACAAGTTTATTTAAGAATAATCAATTTCTGTTTAGCCTGCTTATGCTTATGTAAGCACTTGCTAACAATTATTCCAAATCCCAACAGAACGGAATGTCGCATTGGTTTAACCAAGACTGAGCCAATGAAAAATGTCGGCAGCCTATAAACGGGATGGGGCCCCGCAATGCTGATAAGGGAGAGGGATGATTCGCCTGCAACACTAAGTGTTTAGCACCAACCTGATAGTCGGCACTTACTGTATGACTGGCTGTCAAATTGCGTTTTTGCTCCGCCAATGCGCTTTCAATCAGCGGGCGTTTGGCTTGGGCATGCGCACCCCAGAGCATGAAAACCACAGGCTGTGCTTGCTGAGCAACCGCGCGGATGATGTTGTCGGTCAACAACTCCCAGCCTTTTCCTGAGTGAGACGCGGGCAAGCCTTCTTCAACCGTCAAACAGGTGTTGAGTAACAACACGCCCCGCTGTGCCCAAGGCACCAAAGAGCCACTCATTGGCGGCTGCAATTCCACATCGGCGCGTAACTCTTTGAAAATATTGCGCAATGATGGCGGGATGGCAACGCCTTGTTGCACAGAAAAGGATAAGCCTTCCGCTTGTCCGACCCCATGGTAAGGATCCTGCCCCAAAATGACCACTCTCACCTTAGGCAAAGGTGTAAGTGACAAAGCCCGCAACGGTTGAACGGGGAAAATCCTCGCGCCGCCAGCTATTCGTTCGGACAAAAAAGCTTGCAATGACTTGCCTTCACCGGACTGCCAAAACGCCTGCACCAGACTTTGCCACGACCCATCTACCAACCAGGCACCGGGTTCAGCCTGTTGCAATGACAAGGGATCAGTCACCGAACAACTTCGCCAGCGCCTCGCCCGGTTCGGCCGCGCGCATGAATGCTTCGCCCACCAAAAACGCCTGCACACCCGCTGCACGCATGCGATGCACATCCTCCTGCGTGGCAATTCCGCTTTCAGTTACCAATAACTTGTCGGCAGGCAAATCTTTGAACAGATCAAGCGTGGTGTCCAGCGACACCTCAAACGTACGCAAGTTGCGGTTATTCACACCGAGCAAAGGGGTTTTCAGTTTGAGCGCACGTTGCATTTCTTCTGCGTCATGCACCTCGACCAGCACCGACATGTGCAAGCTCAGAGCCGCCGCTTCAAACTCCACCATTTGCGCGTCATCCAAACAGGCTGCAATCAAGAGAATGCAATCAGCACCCATAGCGCGCGACTCATAAATTTGGTAGAGATCCACCATGAAGTCTTTGCGTAACACCGGCAAATCGCAGGAAGCACGCGCTTGTTTTATATAGTCTGTGCTACCTTGAAAATAGACTTCATCGGTCAATACTGACAAACAAGCTGCGCTGATTTTGCCGTCGCCATAGGCATAGCTTTGGGCGATATCAGCAGGAATAAAGTCTTCGCGCAGCAAGCCTTTGGACGGGCTGGCCTTTTTAATTTCAGCAATAACCGCAGCATGGCCTTGGGAGATTTTTCGGCGCAATGCGTCCTCAAAGCCGCGTGTCAACACGCGGCTTTCTGCATCTGCCCGCATCGCTTCCAAGGATATTTTGCTGCGCCGCCGGGCCACTTCCTCGTGTTTGGTTTGTACGATTTTGTTGAGTATGTCGCTCACTGCATTTCCTTATGAGAAGCCGCGATCAGCGGTTGGTGAATGCTACAAATTGCGCCAGTTTGGACTGGGCCAAACCATTGGCAATTGCCTGTTTTGCCAATTGCAGGCCAGCAGCCATGGTCGGCGCAACATTGGCTGCGTACAAAGCAACGCCCGCGTTCAGCGCCACGATGTCTAACGCCGGTCCGGGTTGATTGTTCAAAACGGCCTTGAGCATATCGCGCGAATCCTCAGGTGTTTCAACACGCAAAGCGCGGTGACTGGACATGGTCAACCCAAAATCTTCGGGGTGAATGTCGTACTCCGTGATTTCACCGTTTTTCAACTCCCCCACCAAGGTGGCTGCACCCAGACTGACCTCGTCCATGCCATCGCGCCCGTACACCACCACCGCGTGCTCTGCACCCAATCGTTGCAAGGCTCGCACTTGTATGCCAACCAGATCCGGATGAAACACGCCCATCAAAATATTCGGCGCAGAGGCCGGATTGGTGAGCGGCCCGAGGATATTGAAAATGGTACGTACGCCGAGTTCTTTGCGCACTGGCGCAACATTTTTCATTGCTGGGTGATGGTTTGGCGCAAACATGAAACCAATCCCGGTTTGCGCAATGCATTCTGCGATCGCAGCAGGGCTTAAATTGATGTTCACGCCCAGGTTTTCCAACACATCGGCGCTGCCGCTTTTGCTGCTGACGCTGCGCCCGCCATGCTTGCTGACGCGCGCGCCGGCCGCTGCTGCGACGAACATGGCGCAAGTTGAGATGTTGAAGGTGTGTGAGCCGTCGCCACCGGTGCCGACGATGTCCACCAAATGGCTGCGGTCTGCCACATCCACCTTGGTGGAAAACTCGCGCATCACTTGTGCGGCAGCGGTGATCTCACCGATGGTTTCCTTTTTCACACGCAAACCGGTCAGGATGGCAGCTGTCATCAACGGGGTGATATCGCCGCTCATGATCATGCGCATGAGATGCAACATCTCGTCATGAAAAATTTCACGATGCTCAATGGTGCGTTGCAAAGCTTCGCTGGCAGTGATGGTCATTTAGAACTCCAATGGGTCAGCTCAAAGGGTGGCTGAAATATCAAACAACACCGCCACCCTGATTGCGGTTGGCGTGTGTGGTTTGCAAAAAGTTTTTCAACAAAGCGTGGCCATGCTCAGTGAGTATGGATTCGGGATGGAACTGCACGCCTTCTACAACCAGTGTGCGATGCCGCACGCCCATGATTTCACCATCGTCAGTCCAGGCGGTGATTTCAAGTTCATCCGGCAAAGAGGCGCGTTCAATCGCCAGAGAGTGGTAGCGGTTGACCGTGTAATCCTGCGGCAAACCTGCGAACACGCCTTGTTGTGTGGTGTGTATGACGCTGGTCTTGCCATGCATCAATTGCTGTGCACGGATGATGCGCCCGCCGAAAGCCGCGCCTATGCTTTGGTGCCCAAGACATACCCCGAGCACTGGCAGTTTGCCCGCGAAATGGCGAATGGCTTCGACTGAAATGCCTGCTTCGGCAGGGGAACACGGCCCTGGCGAGACCACCAAGTGCGTGGGCGCCTGTGCGGTGATTTGCTCGATGGTGATTTCATCGTTGCGGAAAACTTCTATGTCCGCGCCAAGCTCACCGAAGTACTGCACCAGGTTGTAGGTGAAGCTGTCGTAGTTGTCGATCATCAGGAGTTTCATTCCAAGCCCTCCTCGACCAACTCGCTGGCACGCAACAACGCGCGCGCTTTGTGCTCGGTTTCACGCCACTCCATCTCGGGGATGGAATCGGCCACCACACCGGCCGCCGCCTGCACATACAAGGTGTCGTTTTTGATGATGCCGGTGCGAATGGCAATGGCCACGTCCATGTCACCGGCAAAACTCAAGTAGCCACAGGCTCCGCCATAAATACCGCGCTTGACGGGCTCGAGTTGATCAATCAACTCCATGGCATGCACCTTAGGCGCACCTGTGAGCGTGCCAGCCGGAAAGGTGGCACGCAACACGTCCATGCTGCTCATGCCGTCTTTCAGTTCGCCTTCCACATTGCTCACGATATGCATCACATGGCTGTAACGCTCGACCGTGAAAGCCTCGGTGACTTTCACCGTCCCGGTTTTGGCAATACGGCCAATATCATTGCGTGCCAGATCAATCAGCATCACATGCTCGGCACGCTCTTTGGGGTCGTTGATCAATTCTGCTTCAGTGGCTTTGTCAGCTTCTGGCGTGGCACCACGCGGTCGGGTCCCTGCCAAAGGACGTATGGTGACTTTGTTGCCTTCAGGCGTGGACTCCTGTCGAACCAGAATCTCCGGTGATGCACCCACCACTTGAAAGTCGCCCATGTTGTAGAAGTACATGTAAGGGCTGGGGTTGAGCGAGCGCAATGCGCGGTACAAAGACAAGGGGCTTTCAGTGAAACGCTTTTTGATGCGCTGGCCGACTTGCACCTGCATGAAGTCGCCTGCCTCTATCAAGCCCTTGGCGCGTTCCACCGCTTGGATGTAATCGGCCTTGGCGAATTCACGCTCAGGCGGATGGCTTTGCGTGGCTTTGACCACGGGCGCACTGACGGAATATTTCAATAACTCTTTCAATTCACGCAAACGTTTTTTGGCGCGGGTGAATGCTTCCGGCTGGTTCGGGTCGGCATAAACCATCAAATACAGCTTGCCCGACAAGTTGTCGATCACCGCCAGCTCTTCGGTTTGCAGCAATAAAATATCTGGGCAACCGAGTGTGTCAGGTGGGCAGCTGTGCTGTAATTTTTTTTCAATATGCCGTACGGTGTCGTAACCGAAATATCCGGCCAACCCGCCGCAAAAACGCGGCATCCCAGGTCGTAAAGCCACTTTGAAACGCTGTTGGTAGGCTTCGATGAAATCCAGCGGGTTGCCTTGAGCGGTTTCAACAACCATACCGTCAGTGACCACCTCGGTCTGTGCTTGATCGCCGAAGCCTTCAGACCTTAAAAAAGTGCGCGCCGGTAAACCGATAAAGCTGTAGCGGCCAAAACGCTCGCCACCCACGACTGATTCCAATAAAAAACTGTATTTGCCTCCGTCTTTGGTGAACGCCAGTTTCAGATACAAAGACAGCGGGGTTTCCAGATCGGCGAATGCCTCGACCATCAACGGAATGCGGTTATAGCCTTGCGCCGCCAGGCTTTTGAATTCAAGTTCAGAGATCACGGGGAGCCTCCACAGCTCTGCCCTTTAAGGGCTAAACAATTTATCGATAGTGGGATTGAACAACCCCGGCTTCAAAGGAGGCGTAACAACTTCAACAAACAAGGTCACGCCGGGCTGGACGGGCGGCGCCAAGGCCAGGCTCCCCGGTCATTGCTACCTGTGAGGATGTTGAGATGGATAAACATGCGAAAAGTGTAACAAATGAAAAAAGCCAAGCGCACTTACCACTGTAGTTGCGCAATGCTTTCAACAAAACCATCACATTCCACACTTTGTATCGGCTCGCCGTGGTTGTAACCATAAGTGACCAGCACAACGGGACAACCTGCTGCTCGCGCTGCCTGTGCGTCATTTTGCGAGTCACCCAGCATCAAGGTGTGCCCGGGTTGTGTGCCAAGTGCTTTGCAGGTTTCAAGCAAAGGCATCGGGTCAGGCTTTTTGCGCGGAAAAGCATCGCCGCCGTACACATGGCTGAAAAAACCGGACAAACCTTTGTCGGCCAGCAAGGCTTTGGCAAACGCCGTGGGTTTGTTGGTTAGACAAGCCATCTTCAAACCACGCGCCTGCAACTGTTGCAAGCCTGTCAACACGCCGGGGTACACATCAGCAAATTGACCGTTGACTCTTTCGTAATGGTGCTGGTAGCGGGCAAACGCCGGTTCAAACAAATGCTCTACCGTGGTGTTATCACACACCATGCCCGAGGCTTTGACCTCGGGCAATGCCAATTGATGACGCAACACGGTGCGAATCAAATGCTCTGAGCCTTTGCCCACGGCAATGTTCACCACCTGTTTGTCCACCTTGGGCAAATCGATATCGGCCAAACACAAATTGAGCGCGGCTTCAAAGTCACCCATGGTGTCGACCATGGTGCCGTCCAGGTCAATCATGACGGCGTGAATGTCAGTGGAGAACATATGCGTCACTCCGGTGTTTCAGTTATGAACCCATCTGACGTACAGAGGTATTTTTTTAATCAGGTTGGCAATCAAGCCACTGCCAGAGTGAACCACGATGGCGCCATCCGGGCTACCCATATCGGTAGCAGTCCAGGTCCAACCGGAAGGACCGGAACCAAACCATGTCTTGTTCAAAGCCAATTCCGAACAGCTTTTTTCCGCCAGACCTTCCAACTCTGCTTGGGTGGGCAAGCGCCATTTAGCATCTTTGGCTTCTTTGGCAGTTTTGGTGGCGGTGTTCCAGTCTTGCGCAATGGCTGTACCTGAGCATGCAGCGCCATCCCATTTCAAACCATAGGCACAACGTTGCCAAACCAAGCCGGTTTCCATGTCTTTGACCTCGGAGCCACTGGCGTTGGCAGCTTCGTAGCGGCTATCCGGGCGCGTCAAAGGCATGTCGGGAAAGCAAGCCGCTTGCAACACAGAGGAAGCGAGCACACTCGCAGCCAGCACACAGGTTTGGGAAAAAAGTTTCATGGTGTCTTTCGGTCAAAAAAATCTTTAAGCCAGCGCTTGACGCATCTGGTCAATCACCGCTTTGTAATCGGGCTTGCCAAAAATGGCACTGCCGGCGACAAAAGTGTCGGCACCGGCATTGGCCACCGAGCGGATATTGTCAGGTTTGATGCCACCGTCGACTTCCAGGCGGATATCGCGGCCACTGGCCTGAATCCGCTTGGCCGCATGTTCCACTTTGCGCAAAGCGGAGTCGATGAAACTTTGGCCGCCGAAACCCGGGTTGACGCTCATGATCAACACCAGATCAATATCTTCAATCAGCCAGTCCAATACGTCCAGCGGCTCAGCCGGGTTGAACACCACACCAGCCTGGCAACCGGCAGCTTTGATGGCTTGCACACTGCGGTGCGCGTGGCTGGAGGCATCCGGATGAAAGCTGATCAGGTCGGCACCGGCTTGGGCAAACGCGGCAGCCAGTGCATCTACTGGCTGCACCATCAGGTGCACGTCAATTGGCACAGCCACACCAGCCGGGGTTTTGGCATGCGGCTTCAAGGCCTGACACACCATGGGGCCGAAGGTGAGGTTAGGAACGTAATGGTTGTCCATCACATCAAAGTGGATCCAGTCGGCACCGGCGGCGACAACGTTTTTCACCTCATCGCCCAGACTGGCAAAGTCGGCTGAGAGGATGGAGGGTGCAATGCGGTAGTTGGTATTCATGGTGTTGATTATGGTGTCAGAATCGGTCACTTGTAGACATTCACTGGAATTTCCACCCATGCCCGATTACAAGCTCAGTGTAGAAGTCACGCCGAATTACCTGCCTGAACAATCCAGCCCGCAAGATAATTTGTACGCATTCTCTTACACCATTTTGATTTACAACAGCGGGTCGATTGCCGCGCAATTGATCTCCCGCACCTGGCACATCAACGATGCAGACGGCATGCACGACAAAGTCAAGGGCCTGGGCGTGGTGGGTCACCAACCTTTGCTGCAACCCGGCGAGAGTTTTGAATACACCAGCGGCACGCGTTTGCGCACACCCACTGGCACCATGCACGGCAGTTATTTTTGTGTGGCTGTAGATGGCGAAAAATTTGACGTGGACATCCCCATGTTTGTGCTGGATGCACTGAGCGACAGCGGCAGCAAACGGCAAATGCATTAAACAAGCATGGGTGAATTCGATCTGATCGCCCGCTATTTCAGCCGCCCGGCACGACATGCGGTGCTGGGTGTGGGCGACGATTGCGCCTTGTGGCAACCGCAAGCAGGTATGCAACTGGCTGTGTCTTCGGATATGTTGGTTGAAGGTCGGCATTTCCTCAGCACGGTGTCACCACAGCGGCTGGGTCACAAGGCATTGGCAGTGAATTTAAGCGACTTAGCCGCCTGCGGCGCACGTCCGCTGGCTTTCACCCTGGCTTTGTCACTGCCCCATGTGAACGAGACTTGGCTGCAAGGTTTTTCCGCAGGTTTGTTCTCACTGGCGCAAGCGAACGGATGTGAATTGATTGGCGGCGACACCACCCAAGGGCCTTTGACTATTTGCATCACTGTGTTCGGGGAAATCCCGCCAGGCGATGCCCTGCTTAGAAGCGGGGCGCAAGTAGGCGACGATATTTATGTCAGTGGCAATCTGGGCGATGCCAGACTGGCACTGGAAGTTTTTCGCGGCAACCTGCAATTGGCACCAGATATGTTTGAAGCCGCCCGTTTGCGTTTGGAACAACCTGAACCACGGGTGGCTTTGGGCATGGCACTGCGCGGCGTTGCCAATGCCTGCATGGACATCAGCGACGGCTTGGTCGGCGATTTGGGACATCTATTGAAAGCGTCTGGCGTAGGCGCGGTATTGACCACCGATTGGGTGGCCGACAGCGCGGCCATCAGCCCGGCAGTGCACAGCCTGCCTATGAACAAGCGATTGGACATGGCCTTGGCCGGTGGCGACGATTACGAGTTGTTGTTCACTGCTGCGCCTGATCAAGCACATGCTGTACAAGAAGCCGCGAATGCTTGCGGGGTCAGTGTCACCTGCATAGGCCGCATAAGCGCCGGGCAACAACTTCAGGTGCTGGACAGACACGGGGTGGCGATATCCCGTCGTTTTGTATCCTTTGACCATTTCTCGAACTGACTGTGCGTATGTCTTCTCAATGGAATGCCGCTCGCTTTATGTGGTCACACCCGGCGCATGTGCTGGCCATGGGCTTTGGCTCCGGACTCAGCCTGAAAGCCCCCGGCACCGTGGGAACACTGTGGGCCTGGGCTGCGTATGCATTGATGTCATTGTTCTTAGACGCACATGACATTGGCTGGTTGATTGCCGTGTCTATTCCCATCGGTTGGTGGGCCTGCACCGTGACGGCGCAACATATGCAAGTACAAGACCCCAGCGCCATCGTCTGGGATGAAATCGTCGCTTTCTGGCTGATTTTGTGGCTGTGGATGCCTGTTGGCTTCTGGGGCCAGTTCATCGCATTTGCCTTGTTTCGTTTTTTTGATGCGCTCAAGCCCGGGCCGGTTGGTTGGGCCGACCGCCATTTCCACGGCTTAGGATGGCGCGGCGGTTGGGGCATCATGTTGGATGACCTGGTGGCTGCGTTTTGCACCTTGTTATGTATTTCACTGTGGCAGGCAACCCGATGACGACTTTTTCAAATACACAAGAACTGGCTGACCAATTACTGCAACGCGGTTGGATGCTGGCCACCGCAGAAAGCTGTACCGGCGGCATGATCGCTGCTGCATGTACCGATCTGGCCGGCTCCAGCCTGTGGTTTGAACGCGGTTTTGTGAGTTACAGCAACGAAGCCAAGCACGACATGCTGGGCGTTCCGGTGGAATTGATAGACAAGCATGGTGCTGTCAGCGAACAAACCGCCCAAGCCATGGTGCTGGGGGCACTCAACCGCAGCAAAGCACAGGTTGCAGTGGCGGTCACCGGCATTGCAGGCCCGGGCGGCGGCGGCCCCAGCAAACCCGTCGGCACCGTGTGCTTTGCCTGGGGCTTGCCTTCAGACAGCGGTCCAACCGTGGGAGGTGAAACCGCTTGGGTGAAATTGGCCACGTGTCATTTCGCAGGTGATCGTGCTGCGGTGAGGGCTGCCACCATGCAGCACGCATTGACACAGCTGCTGTCGTTGCTGAACCACCGCAAGTAAACCTTAATCCAAGCCTTCGACACTGACCAGCTTGGTTCGGGATGTCGCCCCGCTTTTGATACTGACTTGCGCTTTGCGGCAGCCCACATGTTTTGCCACTAAAGCGATTAACTCGGCATTGGCCTGACCATCAACAGGGGCGGATTTGAGCTGTGCCAGCCACAACCCTTCTGGTGTTGGCGTGAGTTGACTCACACGCGATTGCGTTTTGACTTTGATCTGCAAAATCTTGGCTTTACTCATTGCTCTGATGGCAATACCGAAGAATGCTGGGTCACCAAGCGCCACTGGCCAGCCAACAGCTGCCATACAAAAGTGAACCTGGCTTGGACCTCTGTCGTCACTCCCGGGTGGTCCGAGTAAAAGTGGTAACTGCCGTTGGATATTTTTTGACTCAAGTGATCAGTGACTTGCTCATCGACGATGCGAACCCTGACTTTGCGACCAGACTCAAACACCGTCTGGAAATACTGCCGAATGCCTGCCCGCCCCTGTATCAATTGTTTTGCATGCGTGCCCCACAACACCGCATGGTCTGCATAACAAGCATCTATCGCAGTCATGTTCTCCTGGTTAAATGCCTGCGCCCACTGCGCCAAAAGGTGGTGGCGAATATCCGTTGGTGATTCAAACGAATCGGCACGCTGGCCAAGCAGGTGTTCTGCCAAATCCTGCATGGCATGTGCCATCGCAAAATCCAATTCTGTCAAACCGCCTGCATCATGTGTGGTCAGCATCACATGAACCTGGTTGTACACATTTGACCAATCCGGGTGGTGGTTCATTCGCTCAGCCAACTGGGCTATCTCTGCCATGAAGCCGAACGCCTGCTGGAAATCAGCAAACTTCCAATGTGTACGCAAACTGTTACCCATGCATGTCCAGCGAGTCGGTTCACCTGAATTCAATTGCGCAACTGCTTGCTGCAATGCGACTCCCTCAATCAGGTTGTTCATATATATACCGCCACAATGGATTTGAACGTTGGCTTGTCATGGTCCCAGCCCGGGGCATGACAACTCAATTCGGATGAGTCGGTTTATACACTCTAGACAAGCTCACGCCCAATCTGGCCAAGCGCCCTGTCAATTTCAATACTTGCTTGTCTTTGCTCAACAACAAAGCCGTGTTTGCCACGGCCAAGTCAATGAATTTTTGATCGTCTGCATCTTTGCAAACATAGGGCGCACG